>JBBSSO010000251.1:0-4157 GCA_038241905.1 Cytophagales bacterium
ACCTGCAAAACGTTCCCAACACGTGCAGGTGTTTTTTATTTAGCAGCGGTTGTAATCTTTGTACCTATGGTACTACTAATGGAGGAAGGTAAGCAATTACGGAAACTATTCTTGACTATAGCCTTTGGATACTGGAACAAATCATTGGCAGGCAGGCGAACGATGTAAAGCGCGAAAACAAAGAGCTGTTTTCGGCCTGTTTTTAGAAAATTAGACTGAAAACAACCGAACTTACATTATGAAATAAATGCTTTTAATAGACGTCTGGTTAAACGTTTAGCGCTAATTCCTCTTTTAATAGGATGGATTATAGATGATAAACCTGAAATAAAGCAACTCAAAAATTTGATACAACCTGCTCGACGATATTTTATCGTCTTAAACAGAGTTAATCAAGGTGTGGTGCCTTAAAACATACCCTGCTGAAAACTCCATTTCAAATTAAATTATCCAGAAAAAATACTTAACTTTGTATCCAAGTAGATACAACGCGTATGTTCTTTATTGAGAAAACAGTTGAATTTGATAAATGGCTGCGGAAGTTGAATGACTTAAAGGCAAAAGCAAAAATCATATTCAGAATTCAAAAAATTGAAACCGACGGACATTTTGGAGATTACAAACCTGTTGGAGAGGGAATTCTGGAAATGCGTGTGAATTTCGCGAAAGGTTACCGCATTTACTTTAAAGAAAAAGACGGAAAAGTCATTGTTCTGCTGATTGGCGGAGAAAAATCAACGCAACAAAAGGACATCGCGAAAGCGAAAGAAATTTGGAAAAAGTTAAGTAAATAAAAAATGGGAACATCAAAGTTTGACATCGCGGATTATTTGGACAGCAAAGAAATGATTGCCGAATATCTCAATACTGTTTTAGAAGAAGGAAATAACGCCGATGTAATTAATGCGATTGGTCATATTGCAAAAGCGATAGGAATGACCAAAATATCGGAAGAAACAGGATTGAGCAGACCTAGCTTGTATAAAGCATTATCTGGTGGAGCTAAGCCTCAATTTGCAACAATTATGAAAGTGTTGAAAGCAATAGGTGGGCAAATTCAAGTAAACCCAATTTCCGCCTGAAAGAATACCGCACCACAACATCGTAAATAAACCATTCTTATCCCTTCGAGGAGGTGAATAAAACCAGTACTTCGTTAAGTAAATTAAATTGACTCCATCCTAATACCAATCGATTAAATACCTGACATTTTCCTTTACCCCTTTTCATACCAATACCTGCGGCGGTGCCGTTTCATCAATTAAGTTCATGCTCATCGGTTAAATCACCGTTTTCTTCTAGATTAAATCTAACTCCTTTCTTTACACGTTCATGCGTACTTTTTTCTTTGCGATTCCTTTGCTCCTAGCAGCATCTATAGTTCAATTGCATGCCCAAGCGCCGGCAGCGGCGGTTATTCAAAATACTACTCTTAGCACGGCGTCTGCTCCCCAACAAGCCAACGGCAAAATTGAGGGCTTGGTGCTAGATTCTGCATCGTCTAAACCCGTGCAGTTTGCTACTATTTCCCTCATCAGTGCGGCCACGGGCAAACCCGTAGACGGCACCATCACCGATGACCGAGGTCGGTTTACGCTGACGCGGGTGGCGTACGGCACGTATTCAGTATCGGTTTCATTTATTGGATATGAGACGAGTACCCGTAAAAACGTAACGCTATCCGACCAAAATCCGGATGTGGAACTGGGCCGGATCCTGCTCTCCCCTACCCCCAACAGACTACGGGAAGTGACCGTAGTTGGCGAAAAACCCTTGATTGAAGAAAAAGTTGACCGCATGGTGTATAACGCCGAGCAAGACCTGACCAACATTGGCGGCAACGCTTCTGATGTGCTCAAAAAAGTACCTTCCCTTACCGTAGACCTAGACGGAAACGTGCAGTTGCGAGGCTCGGCTAACGTGCGAGTTCTCATCAACAACAAACCGTCTAGCATTATGGCCAACAGCGTGGCCGAAGCGCTCCGCCAGATTCCGTCTGACATGATCAAGAGCGTGGAGGTAATCACGAGTCCATCGGCGAAGTATGACGCCGAGGGCACGGCGGGTATTATTAACATCATCACGAAGAAAAACACGCTGTATGGCGTAAATGGCAACGTGAGCGGCTCGGTGGGCAACCGAAACACCAGCGGTAACGGCAACGTAAATGTGCGCCGCGGCAAGGTGGGTCTGGCCGCTAGCTTGGGCACGCACCAACATTATAACAGCAAAAGCGAAAACACTCTGCACCGTGAAGTACGGACCGCCCCCGGCACTGAAAACCTCATCAGCGTCTTAGATCAAAACGGAAATTTTACCCGCAAAGGCGGCGGCGTATATGGGCAGTTGGGCATTGATGCTGACTTAGACTCTAGCAACTCGGTCAACGCGGGCATTAATTTTTACCGAGGCAAGTACGGCAACGACGGAAGACAGAACTCGCTGACTCAAATGTTTGGCACTGAAAGACGCGTTGAAACCGACATCAGCAGCTTGGGCCAATATGTGTCTATGGATATGAACATGGGCTACACGCACATTTTTAAACCCCAGCAAGAACTGGCCGTTTTGGCTCAGTGGACCAGATCTAATAGCGAGAATAACTCTGACCAAGATATTTTCTTGAACCGCAACTACGCGCTTGACACGCTTTTACGCAACCAGAACGAAGGCTTTAATCGCGAGGTGACCGTGCAAGTAGATTACATGCATCCGTTCCAAAACAAAACGCAACTGGAAATTGGCGCCAAAGGAATTTTGCGCCACGCCGAAAGTGACGCTGAGTACCGCAACATTCGGCTTTCTACCGGCACTGAAACCGTGCGACCCAACATTTTCAACTATGACCAAGATGTGTATGCTACCTATGCTTCTTACGGCCTAAAAGTGCTGAAAAACTACAATGTAAAAGCAGGCGCGCGCTATGAACACACCCAGGTAAACGGCAACTACCTTGAGCCTTATCAAACGCCGTTTAAAGACACCTACTCCAACCTTATTCCAAATATTTTGATTTCCCGGACCTTTAAAAGCCAGACGGTGCGCGTGGGTTATACGCAACGTATTCAGCGCCCGCAGATTTGGTATTTGAACCCGTACGTAAATATTATTGACGATAAAAACGTGTCTTACGGTAACCCAGAACTGGAGCCAGAATTGGCGCACTCGTATGAGGTTGGGTACAGCAATTATTTCAAGACCACGTCCATCAACGTGTCAATGTATTTGCGCCAGACCAACAACTCCATTGAAAGCATTAGGGGCATTGTAACGCAGCAAGAGGCAGCTAGCCCCAACGCGGCCCTTTGGCAGAAAGAAAACGTGTCTTACACCACGTACCAGAACATTGGCAAAAACGCTACCTACGGCATAAGCCTAAACGGCAGCACCAAGCCCGTACCAAAATGGAACATTGGCGGCAGTATGAACCTAAATTACATTAAACTGACCAGCCCTTTACAAAGCAACTCCGCCATGCAGTACAGCTTGAACTTAAACTCGGGGTATGATTTTGGGAAAGATTTGGCCGTGCAGGCATTTGGCTCTTATAATTCGCCGCGACCTACTATTCAGGGTACGTTCTCGGGTTATTATTATTCCAGCGTGAGCATCCGGAAGCAGTTCTGGGACAAGAAAGCCAGCTTGAGCCTGGGCGTAGACAACCCGTTCGCGAAGGCTGTTTCTTTCACGTCAAAACTTGAATCAAATAACTTTGTGCAGAACACGGAGAACCTAAACTACAACCGGAACGTGAAACTGAGCTTCTCGTATCGTTTCGGAAAGATGGACGTAAACAAACAACCTCGCCGCAAGCGCTCCATCCGCAACGATGACGCCAAAGCCGGCGAAAACCCAGCTAACTAATTTCTACCTCGCGCTAGCGCGATGGATTTTTTTAATCGTCTTTGTTTTAGGCCTGTTTTTAGAAAAACAGGCCTAAAACAAAGACGATTTTTTTGAAAAGTGCTCATTGCAAGTTAACCGGCATGGCAGGCATAAAATCATAGAGAAAAGATAACTTACATTCAAGTATCAAATGCAACTTTAGGGCAGGCAATAGTCCCCTATATTTTTCATGAGGAAGAGGCACCTAAATGCCCCTTCCCATGAATGGATAAATGTTCTATATTGCCTTCCGACCAAAGTTGCCAATATGA
>JBBSSO010000252.1:0-4153 GCA_038241905.1 Cytophagales bacterium
CCATTTGGTGTATCTGGCTAAAGACGGAAAAGCGGTTCCAAAACAAGTAAAAATTGGCCTTCGGTCTGAGAGTATGATTCAGATTCTGGAAGGATTAGCCCCCGGCGACTCGGTGATTAGATCAGGCATTCTGCAAGTAAGACCGGGTTCTGTTTTAGATATTCAGGAAGTAAAAACCGAGTAAGGAACATTTGTTTGGCCTGCCAAAGCTAGGCAAAATTATTTCTACTGCTTTCCCTCTCACAAAACATCAAATACATGGCCACTTTATCATCCATCTCCATAAAAAGGCCCGTTTTAGCCATCGTCATGAGCATCGCTATTTTGGTGTTCGGCTTTATTGGGCTTAACTTTTTAGGAGTTCGGGAATACCCCAGCGTAGACGCGCCCATTGTGAACGTCTCTACTTCTTACAACGGCGCCAACGCAGAAACCATTGAATCTGAGATTACGGAGCCCATTGAAGAAGCACTGAACAGCATTGCTGGCATCCGGACCATTACCTCCAGCAGCAGCGAAGGCAACAGCCGGATTACCGTAGAGTTTAACCTAGAGGTAGACATGGAGGCGGCCGCCAATGACGTGCGAGACAAAGTATCTGGCGTGCAGCGCCGCCTACCCGAAGATGCCGAACCACCCACCGTTTCTAAGCAAGACGCCGACGCCAACCCCATCATTTTCCTGGGCATTCAAAGCAACACGCGTTCTCTCTTAGAACTTTCTGCCATTGCCAACACGCTGTTTAAAGAACGTTTTGAAACCATTCCGGGGGTAAGCACGGTCAATATTTGGGGAGACAAACGGTACTCCATGCGCCTCTGGATGGATCCGTTCAAATTATCGGCCTTAGGTGTTAGCCCCACTGAAATTAGAGATGCGCTGGTTAGCCAAAACATTGAATTGCCCTCTGGTAGCATTGAAGGTACCACTACGGAATTGTCTGTGCGCACCATGGGCAAAATCTCCACGCCAGAGCAATTCAACAATCTTATAATTAAGCAAGATGCTAATCGGCTGGTGCGCTTTAGTGACGTGGGTACTGCAGAACTGGCTCCAGAAAACGAGAAAACCATTCTTAAAATGGACGGCGTGCCGATGGTGGGCGTGGTATTAACGCCGCAACCCGGCACCAACCAAATTGAAATTGCCGACGAGTTCTATAAACGTCTGGAAGCCGTTAAAAAAGATGCCCCCAAAGACTTAAACCTGTTCATGGGCTTTGACAACACCAAATACATTAAGGCTTCCATCAGCGAAGTAGAAGAAACCATTTACGTGGCCTTTGGGTTGGTGGTGATCATCATTTTCCTCTTCCTCCGCGACTGGCGCTCCACGCTTATTCCCATCATGTCCATTCCGGTTTCGTTGATTGGGGTTTTCTTTATTATGTACATCATGGATTTTTCCATCAACGTGCTCACGTTGCTGGGAATTGTGCTGGCCATTGGTTTGGTGGTAGATGATGCTATTGTGGTGCTGGAGAATATTTACAGCCGAGTAGAAGCTGGCGAAGAACCCAGAAAAGCTGCGAAGAAAGGCTCAGAAGAAATTTTCTTTGCGGTATTGGCCACCACTATCGCGCTGGCCGCGGTATTTTTGCCCGTTATTTTCTTGCAAGGAATTACGGGTCGGCTTTTCCGGGAATTTGGGATTGTTATTGCTGGCGCGGTTCTTATTTCGTCCTTTGTGGCCTTGACTTTAACCCCCATGATGTGCGCCCGCATTCTGAAACACCGCGAGCGCCCCAACTGGTTTTACCGCAAAACAGAACCCTTTTTTGTTTCCATCACCGATGGCTACCGCAGCAGCTTAGAGTCCTTCTTAAAAGTTAGATGGGTTTCTTTCTTGATTATTTTGGCGGCTGTGGGAGGCATTTATTATTTCATCCAAACGCTCCCTTCAGAACTTTCTCCAGATGAAGACCGGAACGGGGTACGCATAAACGCCACGGGCCCAGAAGGCGCTTCGTACCAGTTCATGGATGAATACATGAACGATGTGGCGCAACTTTTGAATGACTCAGTGCCGGGCGTGGCTTCCATCACTTCGTTGACGAGGGCTTCCAATTCTGGCTTCGTCCGCCTTCGGTTAAAAGAAGCTGACCAACGTGATCTGAGCCAGCAAGACATTGTCAACAAAGCGTCTAAGTTAATTAGCGGAGTACCGGGTGGCCGCGCGTTCGCCTCCGGCGATAAAGGATTAGGCGGCGGACGCGGATCCGGACAGCCGGTTCAGTTTGTGGTGCAGACCCAAAATTCAAAAAAGTTGCGCGAAGCAGTTCCTAAAATTCTGGAGGCCGCCAAGCAAGACCCTACTTTTCAGTTTGTGGATGTAGACTTAAAGTTCAACAAGCCCGAGCTGCGCATTGACATTGACCGCTCCAAAGCCCAGGCCATGGGTGTTTCTGTGCGTGACATTGCCCAAACCATGCAGGCCGGCCTAAGTGGGCAGCGGTATGGTTACTTCGTGAAAGACGGAAAGCAGTACCAGGTGATTGGCCAGGTAGCCCGCGAAAACCGCAGCGAACCGCTGGACTTGCGTTCCCTTTACGTTAAAAGCCGAGACGGCCAGCTGATTCAATTAGACAATTTAATTAGCATGTCAGAAGAAAGCGCTTCTCCGCAATTGTACCGCTATAACCGGTTTAAAGCCGCCACGTTTAATGCATCTTTAGCCCCGGGCAAGACCATTGGTGATGGCATCGCGGCTATGGAATCCATCGCCGCGAAAGAGCTGGATGAATCTTTCCAGACCTCGTTGGCGGGCCAGTCCCGTGATTTCGCGGAAAGTGCTGACTCCTTGATTTTTGCGTTTATGTTAGCGTTGGGCCTTATTTACTTAGTATTAGCCGCCCAGTTTGAAAGCTTCCGAGACCCGATTACCATTATGCTGACGGTACCTTTGGCTTTGGCGGGCGCACTACTATCGCTTTGGTATTTTAACCAGACCTTGAATATATTTTCGCAGATAGGCATGATCATGCTAGTGGGTTTGGTAACGAAAAATGGGATTTTGATTGTGGAATTCGCGAATCAGCAGAAACAACTGGGTTTAAGCAAAGTAGAGTCTATTACCATCGCGGCAAGTTCCCGTTTTCGGCCCATTCTAATGACCAGTATGTCAACTATTTTAGGTACGCTCCCCATCGCGCTTGCGCTGGGCACAGGGGCTGAAAGCAGGGTTTCTATGGGAATTGTCGTGGTAGGCGGACTTATCTTTTCTACTGGCTTAACCTTGTACGTTATTCCGGCTATTTACTCGTATTTGTCATCTAGCAAAGCCAACATTATTCGGGAAGAAGAGGCAGCCCAGCATGCGGCGGCCTAAGCAGTTTATGACCTGTTTTTTAGAAAAAGAACCAAAAATGAGATTATATAAATTGTATGCTTCCGTGGTGCTGCTTGTCGTTTTATCGGTTAGTACCGCTCAGGCGCAGAATATTCTTACCCTGGAAGAAGCCATCCGGCTGGGGCTGGAAAAAAATTACGCCATCCAGATTGCCCGCCGCAACGTGGAAATTACTGACAACAACGTGACGTTGGGAAACGCTGGCTTTTTGCCCACGGTAGATGCTCGCGCTACCCGTACTTTTGACATTAGAGACAGCCGGCAACAGTTTGAAACCACGCCCACGCGCGAGGTAAACGGCGCCAATTCTAACGCGCTAAACACCAGCCTCAACTTTAACTGGACTATTTTTGATGGCTTGGGCATGTTTGTAAACCTTGACCGTTTACGTACGCTCCGCATCTCTGAGCAGCTTTTAACCAAAGCCACCGTAGAAAATGCCGTCGCAGATATATCTAACGCTTATTATGAAGTTGTGCGGCAGGCCAAAAAAATAAAGCCCTTGGTTGAAGCCACTACGTTGTCTGCGGAACGGGTAGACCTTATTAGTGAGCAATACCGCGTGGGCGTAGCAGCAAAAGTAAGTATTTTAACGGCTCAAGTTGATTATAATGCTGACCGAACCGAGTTACTGCGCCAGCAGGAAAACTTGAAAAGTGCTCAAATTAACCTCAATCAACTGTTGGCCCGCGATCCAAATCTGGAATTTGCGGTCATTGATTCCATCCAAATCACTACTGACCTTCCAATAGAAGAAACCAAAGCGCAGGCCTTAAACCAAAACCCGGTTTTACTGCGGGCCCGC
>JBBSSO010000253.1:0-4140 GCA_038241905.1 Cytophagales bacterium
TCGCCTTTTTCTCTCACCATAGCGCTGCTATGTTGCGGTAATGGCACACCCCGAATGCTTTCGGGGAAACGCTTCGTCAGAACCTTCCGCTTCCTGTTTTCGCCGGCAAAATCAAAACTTAAACAAGCTCTAAGATTGACAAAAAAGAAAGTCTTAAATCTTATGTCTTGCGTCTTATGTCTACCACCTATAACCCATACGTATCAATCAAATACACCAACGCGGCCATAGACGCGCCGCCTAATTCCAGTTCCCTGCGGTTTACTTTGTCAAAGGTATCGTTGGCGGTGTGGTGGATTTCAAAGTAGCGTTGAGAGTCTGGCTGAAAACCAATCAGGGCAACTCGGCCATCTTCTAGCTCCCCGATGTCGGCTCCGCCGCCACCGCGCTCAATATCATGCAGGCCGTAAGGCGCTAGCAGGTTTTTCCAAGCTAATATTTTTTGGAAAACGGCCTCAGAAGGCGCGGTAATTCCGAAACCCCGCGGGGTAAAACCACCCGCATCTGATTCAATGGCGGCAATGTGTTTTTCGTTGCGTTGCTTGGCTACTTCGGCGTACTTGGTGGCGCCGCGCAGGCCGTTTTCTTCGTTCATAAACAACACCGCCCGGATCGTGCGTTTGGGCGCGTAATTCATCGCCTTCATCATTCTTAGCACCTCCATGGATTGCACGCAACCAGCGCCGTCGTCATGCGCGCCTTCGCCGATGTCCCAACTGTCTAAGTGGCCGCCCACTAAAATAATCTCGTCGGGTCTTTCGGTGCCTTTTATTTCTCCAATCACGTTGTAACTCAGTACATCGGGCAGCCATTTGGCGTTTACGCGCACGTGGAACTGCAATTTTCCATCGTCTTTCAACAAAGAACTTAGCAAATCCGCACCCAAGGTGCTAATGGCCACGGCCGGAATTTTAGGCGCATCTGGGGCGTAACGCAGGCCGCCGGTATGCGGAAAATCATCGGTATTAGACGCCATAGACCGCACCACAACAGCTACCGCGCCCAACCGTGCCGCCGCAGCTGGCCCTCTGCTGCGCTGGTCTACGGCGCCCCCGTACGCTTTGCCCGTTACAATATGCGTCTGGTCAAAAGGCCGGTTAAAAAACACAATCTTGCCTTGCACCTTCTTTTTGCCAAGGCTATTGAGTTCGTCTAGGCTTTGCACTTCCACCACTTCGGCGGTAATTCCGTGGGCGGGCGTGGCCACGGAGCCGCCAATAGCCAGCACGTTAACCGGCCGCGTGGGCGAAATGCGTGAATTCACGATGGCGGCAAATTCTTTCTCGCCGCGTACCCAATGTGGCACCATTACTTCTTGCAGGTACACGCGGTCTAGTCCCAGTTTATTCATTTCCTGGCGGGCCCACTCCACCGCAGCGGCAGCTTGTGGCGATCCGCTCAGGCGAGCGCCAATGTTCTGGGTCAGGTCGCGGAGCTGCTCGTAGCTTTGGCCTTTGGTGAGGGCTTGGTCGTAGATTTTCCGGATAAAAAGGGAATCTTCGGCTTGCGCCGATGCAGCCCAAGGCAGTAGAAAAGCGGCTGCAAAAACCAGCCGTTGAAAAGTTTTGGTCATAGCAAGAGGATTGGGGAGGTTCAGATATGGGCTAATTCTAAAGTTGTTTTTGCAGGCTAAAATTTAAACAAGCTCTAAAATAAAAGACCAAGGCAAGTAATTTCAAGACAGTTTGCCACGCAAAATCAAAATTTTTCTCGAGCATTAAAGTACTTATAGCGGCAAGCCAAATGTAAGAAAGGTAGTCGGCAAAAACCAACGGCGGCAGAAAGGCATTCTGGTCCCCATCAAAAGCTGTTTTAGGCCTGTTTTTCCAAAAACAGGCCTAAAACAGCAAGTGTCATTTTTTTACTTACCTTGTCTTTCTAAACTCCAACAAATTTTACAGGATATAAATCGTTTATCTGCTCGTCTCTTGCCTACTTGCTTTCTACTGGGCTTTCTTCTGTTTTTCGCTACATCGGCGCAAGCCCAAACCGCTAGCAACTCTAACGCCGATACAGTGTTTGTGCAGGTAGAGAAAATGCCGGAGTTTCCGGGAGGAGTTTCTGCGCTGATGGCATATCTGAGTAGCCAAGTGGTTATTCCGGCGGAATTAAAGAAACAAGGACTGGAAGGATTGGCGGTTCTGAGCTTTGTGGTTGATAAAAGAGGAAAGATTAGCTCCATTAAAGTGCTCAAGTCTCTGCACCCAGACATGGACCAGGAAATTATTAAGGTAATCCAGAACATGCCCGCGTGGACGCCGGGCTACCAAGACGGAAAAAAAGTGAAGGTTAAATACACCATTCCTATTCGGGTAAAAGCCACTTAAGAGCTTGTTTAAGTTTTGATTTTGCCGGCGAAAACAGGAAGCGAAAGGTTCTGACGAAGCGTTTTTTGAGCAACATAGCACCGCTATGGTGAGAGAAAAAGGCGAAGACAGGTTCTTTTGATGCCTGTTTGTAGCGCAAAAGACAAATTTAAACATGCTCTAAGCACCTGCTTCCTATTTTTTAAGTTCTATGTTCGCTTTTTTTCTGATGGTCTCCTACCTTGTAAAGTATAAATAGCGTTCCAATTAGCTTTTAAACGGACAGCTTAGAAAAGCTGTTTTAGGCCTGTTTTTCCAAAAACAGGCCTAAAACAGAAAATCCCGGCGTGGCACTTATAAGGCCAAACCGGGATTCTCTGTTTTTACAGCATTAACAAACCGTTACGGTGCCACAACTATTTCCGTTCTAGGGCCTTCGTTGCCAACGCGATCAACAGCGGCTACGGCCACTTTGTTTAAGGCATCGCCTTTGCCGCCTTTGCGTAGCGGAAGGGTCATTTGTAGTTCTTGGCGGTTCATGATTTGGTAGCTCCACGTGGCGCCGTGTTGGTAGTACACCACCCATCTAAACGCGTCTTTTGGGTCTTTTGCCACCCAACTCACCTGCACGGCATCTGCGTTGCGTTGCGCTTGTACGTTTGGTGCGGCAGGCGCTTTGTTGTCTAACCAAGGGCTAGGCGGAACCAGGGCGGGTTGGGCGTAGGGTCCGGCCAGAATAGCTTGAGACATGGCTGGGTTTTTAGTCAGTTGCGAGATGCTCCAATGCACCACGCCTTTGCTCTCCGGCATCATGCCCCGGGTAATCATAATCTGGCTTTTAATCTCGTTGCGGTTGACCAGGCTGCTATCGCGGCCGATGTTAATGCCGGGCCACAAATGGCGTTTAAGGGTGTTTTCATCCTTCCACCAGCCCAATAGCACCGGGAAACTTTGCGGAATTTGGTTGATTTTCCAATAAAGCTGTGGCGTAAAATAGTCAACCCAGCCTTTGTTGAGCCATAATTTAGCATCGGCGTAAAGTTTGTCATATTGGTCAAGCCCTTGAATAGACGCGGGGTAGCCCGGACGCCAAATACCAAACGGACTCAAACCGAATTTTACGTGCGCTTTCTCTTTTTTTATGCCCACGTAAAGGCGTTCAATAAACTGGTTTACGCTCTGCCGACGCCAGTCGCCTCTGGTCATGGTGCCGCCGCTTTTCTGGTAAGCCGCCCAGCTCACATCGTCCGGGAAATCTTCTTCGTTGTTATACGATGAATACGGATAAAAATAATCGTCAAAATGCACACCGTCAATGTCATAGCGTTTTACTAGGTCCATCACCACATCATAAGAATGGTCCTGTGTGCCTTTTTGCGCCGGATCTAGCCACCAATACCCTTGCTTTAAGTGCAGAGCCAGTTCTGGTTTTTTCTTAACAATAGATTTGTCGCTGATGGGGCCGCCGCTGGGGTGGTGCGCGCGGTACGGGTTTAGCCAAACGTGCAGCTCAATTCCTCGATCGTGAGCGGCTTCGGTCCAGAATTGCAGCGGGTCATAGTACGGATCAGGGGCTTTGCCTTGCTCGCCGGTTAAGTAATAAGACCACGGCTCTAAATCACTTTTATATAAAGCATCGGTCGCCGGCCGAACTTGGAAAATGGCTGCGTTAAAATTGTGTTCTTTCAGGTAATCAAGCAAAACAAGCGCTTCTTTTTGCTGCTCTTGGGTGCTGAGGCCGGGTTTACTGGGCCAGTTAATGTTGGCCACAGTGGCAATCCAAGCGGCTCTAAACTCGTGGTCGGCTTGGTTGCCGCGGCCCTCCTTAAACGAA
>JBBSSO010000254.1:0-4116 GCA_038241905.1 Cytophagales bacterium
TCCGTGGAGTTCTGGGCCGTGTGGTGAATGACCACGTAATTGGGTTTGCGTAGGTTAAAGTTGGTTGCTCCTACCCAATAATCTCCTTGCCGCAAAGAATCTTCGCCGGGGTTGGTCACCGGTGTTTTCCACATAGCCTTGGTCAAAGCTTTTGTTTGTTTTTTGTAAACGCGGTTGGTAGCGGCGTAGGGGTTAGGGTTACAGGCGGACAGCAGCAACACGGCGCAGCCCAATAAAACGGCAGATAATCTAGCGGAAGTCATACGCAAAGAGAAAGTTCTAAAAAGAATTGAACTCCAAAGATGGAGAATTCTTCTTTCTCAGTCATAATAATCGGTTGTTTTCTGATGGCTTTGTAGGATTTCCTGTTTTAGGCCTCTTTTTCTAAAAACAGGCCTAAAACAGGAAATTTCTTTCGGAAAAAATGAAAAAACCTTACCTTAGGTATTAGGTTAGCATAAGAGCTCGTTCAATTTAGGTTTGCCTGCAAAACGGCTAAAGTAACGTTCTGCCGACCTAATTTTTGAGCCTTGCAGCACGGTAATGATGGCAATAAAAGACCGAACTCAAAATCTAGCTGGGGCGGTTTGTCGCGCGAAAGAAACATTCTAATCACGTATTGAAAATTCATCTCTTCCTAAATGTTGGACAGCTCATTTACATTCATTTCAAAAAAAATAGATCTCTTTTTCCAATTAACTATTGTTCAGAGATTTAAGAAAAAGTACCCTAAAGTGGTGGCTTTCTTGCAAGACCGACTGAGCGCTCAAAACTTCTTTGGCCTTCCATTTACTACCCTTTTAATTGTACTTTTTATTAATCTGTCTATTCTTTCGGAATTATCTGAGCATATCGTCAACTCAAATCAGATGAAAATGGTGGACAGCGCCGTCACTATGTTTTTCTACGATAATAGAATAGACTTTTTAAACAACAGCATATACTATTTTACGCAATTGGGTTCTACAATTGGCGTAGCCGTTATACTATTGATAAGTGCGTTGTTTCTGTATCTTAAAGCTCCTTGGCAGTACATAGTTGCTCTGTTTATTTCTGTATTGGGCAGTGGCGTTTCTATTTACTTCACAAAGGAATATTTTCACCGTGAACGGCCTTCAGATTTTTCCTTCTATGAGCTGAGCACTTTCTCGTTCCCTAGCGGCCACGCAACAAGTGCTGTCGCGTTGGTAGGTATGTTGTGCATTTTTGTTTACCATAAACGGCAAAAAATAAGAGGTTCTTTTTGGTGGGTAGCAGTTGCTATCTTGTATATTTTCATGATGGGAATAAGCCGCATCTATCTAGGGGTTCACTATTTGAGCGATGTAATTGGAGGGTATTTATTAGGCATTCTATGGGTAATTGTGGCAATTTCTGCTTTAGAGTATTTGCTTTTGAAGAAACAAGTGGCAGGTAAAACCAACCCATCTGGTTCATAGAACTCTTATAAGCCACGTGAGCAATTGCAGCCCAATAAATTACTATAGCAATTTAAGGTATTTATTGAATACCTGTGACTTACTCCTTTCCTACTACCAAAAAAGCGAAACAGCCGCAAGAGGGATATGCTCAAAGGCTTCAGAAAATCAAAAACCGAACCTTGTAAATACTTCCGGCTTACCCTCTCTTTTCCTTTGGCTGGATTTAGAAGCTGGACCAAGGTTTTCGCGTTTGAAAGATAGGTTTATCAGAGATTGTGGTTGAAGCAATTCATTATATACTAATCTCTGTTTTAGGCTTGTTTTTGGAAAAAGAGGCCTAAAACAGTTTAGACTTCATAATCTACGCCAAATTCGGCCCCGGCCGATGGACAAAAAAAAGCAGGTAGTTTTGGCTACCTGCTTTTTTTTTGCTGTTCTGTTGCGTTATGCTTTTCCTTTTTTTAGTAATTCATTTAGCATGTCATCTAGGGTGTCTTTGGAATACCCAATTCGGCGGGCATATTCTAGGCAGAGGTCGTACTCGTTGTCATGAAGTTCACCGTCTTGTAGTACCATCATGACCAAGCTTTGGAGCTCCAAGGTTTTCTGCAAGCCACTTTCAGGAATAATAAAAGTAAGGGCAGAAATATTTTCGGCGATGGGTGTAGTTTCTTCTTGGGTAAGTTTTAGCTGTTGGCCAATGGAAACCAAGAAATCGCTTTCCTGTTCGTCTAAATAGCCATCGGCCACTGCCACCAGCAAAAGGTTCTGAAAAAACGCCAACTTTTTCTGTTGGGTATTTAAAAGTTCGTCGAAGGTTTTGCTTATCGCCATGCGGGGTAGGGTTCAGTTGTTAGTGCTGTTTTAGCTTACTTCCTGCGGCCCCGAAATGTTTTGGCGAGCTGGTGAATTTTGCTTTTCTCTTTTTGAGAAATGGCTAATTTTTCCGGTAGGAGCAGTTGCTTTCTTCATCGGAGAAAAAAATTTTAGCCGATTTCAATGGTATAAGAAGCGTTAAAAACTTCTCCCTCGGCTAGCCTTTGAATTCCTTCTTTATCTCTCAGTTCTAACACGTCTCCCACGCTTCCGGCTAGGCCGTACCAAGGTTCTAAGCACAGAAAAGGTGCGCCTGCGCATTTGGTCCAGATGCCCAGGTACGGAAAACCAGCGAAGGTCATTTTAATATATTGCGGGTGATGGTCGCACGTGAGTGTTACCCAATCTGACCGGAAATCTTTGAACACCATGGCGTCCTGCTCAAACTGCTGGTAGCGGAGCGGTAACACGGCCATATTTTCTAACACAGGCTCGGTTTGGCCATTGAATAAGCCCGTTTCCTGATCCAGTAAATAGCGGGCCAAGGTTTCGGGCTGGGAAAAGGTTAAGGAATATGCTTCAAAATCTGGGCCGGGCACCAGCGGTAAATTAAATGCCGGATGCGCCCCGATGGAAAAAAACATTTCTCCCGTTCCCGTATTCCGCACCTGCCAACGCACTTCTAACTGGTGGCCGTGCAGAACATACGTAATCTGGAGCGAAAACCGGAACGGATAAATCGCCAGCGTTTCTGGGTTTTCAGTGAGCTCAAAAACCAGCGAATCTTGGGTTTGCTCCCGCAATACAAAAGGTAGATCGCGTGCGAAGCCGTGCTGCGGCATGTTGTAAATTTCGCCGTGGTGCAGGAACTGGTTTTGGAGCAATTTGCCTACCACCGGAAAAAGGACAGGAGCATGGCGGGCCCAAAAATTTGCATCGGCTTGCCAGATATATTCGCGACCATCGTCTTTCTTAACAAAGCTACAAAGCTCTGCTCCTACTGCCTTCACGCCGAAACGCACGTAGTCATTCTCTAAATAAATAGGCTCCATATTTTTATGTCGATGGAATAAAATGTGAACGTATTTAGTTGCCTTGCCGAAGCTTTTCTATAGCAGCGACGGCGTTTTGCAAGCGGTTTTCCTGGGCTCCAGATATCTCCACGAAGGGCACCTGCATCCGCTGTAATTCCTTTTTGTACATCTGGTAAAAATACTCCCGCAGGTGCGGATGTTCGCGTTGGGGATCTGGTTGCCAGGGTAAATCTACGTTTAGCAGCAGGTAAAGATCAACCTCTTGCTGCTGCAGGGCTTCCAGAAGAAACGGCGCCGATTTGCCGTAGGCGTGCTCAGACCAGATTTTGAGCACCAGCAATTCCGTATCCAGAAATAGAATTTCGGGATTTTGGGCGGCGGCTTCTTGCCACAGGGCTATTTGGCCGCGGGCAATTTGCTCTAAATCAGTGAACTCATACGGGCGGTCTATTTCTGCCAAATACGTGCGGGCAAACTCCGGCACCCAAGCGGCCTGATAATGCGTTGCCAACTGGGCAGATAAGGTAGATTTGCCGGTACTCTCAGGCCCGGTGATGGCTATTTTAAGCACAATTCAGGAATTAAATGTGGCCCTGTTTTGGGGCTGTTTTTCAGAAAACAGGCTTAAAACAGCCCTTAATGTACGGCTTGAGTTTCCTCGGTTGCTTTCATGCTTTTTTTCCAGTCCAGATATCCCCACCAGGCCAAACCCAGGAAAAGAAAATAAAGTCCGGCGGTGGGGTAAAGTTCTTTGTAGAGGTAAATGGGCACGTAAATGGCATCAACCACAATCCAAATAATCCAGTTTTCTAGTTTTTTGCGGCTCATGAGCCACTGCGCGCCCA
>JBBSSO010000255.1:0-4110 GCA_038241905.1 Cytophagales bacterium
AAAAGAAAGCGGAGGCCCCAGGCATACCGCCCGCCGCTACCAAAGAAGAAGTATTGCTGACAGAAATTAGAGACGCACTGCGGGCTAAAACACTGTAGAAACTGGGCGTTTTAGGCGTGTTTTTCGGAAAACAGGCCTAAAACAGGAAGAGCGCCGAGTGGTATCGGCGCTCTTCCTGTTTAGATTTATTTGTTGGTTTACAGCGAAGCTTCTTCGGCTTTGTCTTTGTTGGCTAACTGCCCGCAGGCGGCGTCAATGTCTTTACCCCGGCTGCGGCGCACGTTTACTTGAACGCCTCTATCGGCCAAATACCGCATGAAGGGCTCCAGTCTGTCATCATCAGATTTCTGAAATTGGCCATCGCCGATGGGGTTATACTCAATAAGGTTAACCTTGCACGGAATAATTTTGGAGAACTGCAGCAGCTCGTGCGCGTCTTCGGGGTTGTCGTTAAAATGGCTGAGCAAGATGTACTCATAGGTAACTTTGCGGCCAGATTTCTGGTGGTAATACACCAACGCTTCTTTCAAAGCCTCTAACGAGTTGGTCTCGTTGATGGGCATAATTTCGTTGCGTTTGGCGTCGTTGGCGGCGTGTAGGCTCAGGGCCAGGTTGGCTTTAATACCATCATCCGCCATTTTTTTAATCATCTTGGCAATGCCTGCGGTGCTAACGGTTATGCGCCGGGCGGCCATGTTCAGGCCATCTGGTGCGGTAATGCGCTCAATGCTTTTCATAACGTTGGCGTAATTCAAAAGCGGCTCGCCCATGCCCATGTACACAATGTTGGTCAAGGGCCGGTTGTAGTTTTCTTCAGTCTGCTCTTTTATCCGGACTACCTGGTCATAAATCTCATCTGCGTTTAGGTTTCTAATGCGGTCCATTTTGCCGGTGGCGCAGAAAGAGCACGTCAGCGAGCACCCTACTTGGCTGCTCACGCAGGCGGTCATGCGTTTAGGGTGCGGAATGAGTACACCCTCCACAATGTTGTTATCGTAGAGTTTAAAAGTAGATTTAATAGTATAGTCAGAGCTGAATTGGCTGGTGTTTACCTCCACGGTGCGGATGGTAAAGTGGCGCTCCATTTTCTCGCGCAGTGGCAAGGCAATGTTGTTCATTTCTGGAAAAGAAGAGGCCGACAATTTCCAGATCCATTCATAGACTTGCTTGGCTCTGAACGGTTTTTCGCCCTGCGCCAGCATCCAATCCTTGAGTTGATCTAGGGATAGTTTGCGGATGTCTTGCCGGTTCAGAATGTCAATATCTTGGATCAGGGTGCTACTCATACCACAAAGGTACAAAATTTCTTAGGTTTTAGTTTCCAGCCGGGCCAAGGCTTCAGCGGGCAGCGCTTGCAATTTACGTTGGCCGTAATCAAAGCAAAGCATGCCGGTTTTGGCGTGGGCAATGTCTTTGCCCGTTTGGTTTTGCAGCAAATACACCAAATCAAAGCCGTATTTAGTAAACTCCGTAGCGGTTACGGCCACGGTTAACACATCGCCATAAAACCCTTCTCCTTTGTAGACAATGCCTACATCAGCCATAATTAAACCGGCTCCGCCGATGTCCAATTCAGAATAACCGTGGTGTTGCAGAAACTGAACCCGCGCCTCGTGGAGCAAACTCAGCAAAGCGTCGTTGCCCAAGTGGCCGCCGTAATTGAGGTCGGTAATGCGTATGGGCAATTCTATTTTAAAGCCAAACTGCGCGGGAATTTCTATCTTAATGCGGGCCACAGGTATTCATTTTTAGCAGAAGCGTAAAGGTAAGAATTCCTCCGGATGGTCTGGACCGATGCGTTGCGTTGCGTTTTAGGCCTGTTTTTCAAAAAACAGGCCGAAAACAGCCCCGACTCCTATAAAGAATCGGGACTGGAAATGGCATGAGATAATTTTTACAGCTTAACTATTTTTTGGGTACGCACCCCGGTTTTGGATTGAATCTGTAATATATACGTTCCGACCGGAAGGCCAGAGAGGTTAATTTCCTGTTCGTTAGAAGCTGACAAAACTGTGCGGCGCAAGGTCTGCCCCGTAAGGTTGAGCACTTTCACGGACGCGCCCGCGCCTTTCTCCAGCTGCACAAACACGTGCCCGGCGGCAGGGTTGGGGTAAACACGCAGGGCTAGTTTTTGGAATTCGTCTTTGGCAGATAAGATTATCTGGAAGTTGCTGTACACCATGCGTTCGTTGTTTTGATACGTACCTGCGGTAGGGCTTCCGTAATCTGTATTAAAATATTGGCCAATGGTCTCAGTTAAATTTCCGCTGGCGTTATAGGTGTGGGCTGACTTGTGGCCATAGTTAATTACCCATTGGTTATTCTTCCATCTCTCACTTTGGTCAAGAAGCTCGTTTCCTTTTTGGTCATACGTTCTAGTATACCTATAGTCATTTACCCACGCGTTATTGATCCATTCTTCCTCTGTTTCCACAACCCCGCCGTTCGCATCGTGAATAACGCTCATTCTCTCGCTGTTAATCCATTTCTGGTCTTCCGCATCCCACATTTGTGCGGTAGAGCTGCCTAACTTCCATTCTTGCCATTTAGATAAATCAGTATTTGCGGCATCATACCAGGTTATGTTTAAAAGCCTTTCGTCATTTACCCAAACATTTCCCTCCCGCTCCTGATAAATGGTAGAAGTAGGCAGGGTGCTTCCAGAAGCATATTCCAAAAGGTTTCTATCCGTCGCGTCCCATACCCTGTCATCGTTGTTCCATTGGTAACTCACAATTTCAGTCGGCGACCCGGCCGCATTAAGGGTATAAACAGCCCGATAAAGCATGGTCCAAACTCCATCACTAAAATGCTGATCCACTTCTTCGGTAAGTCTGTTATTAGTATAGGTATACACCGTTTTATAGCCAGTGCTTATTACCCAAGCATTGTTTTCCTTAAAGTAATACACGTATTTTATTTCATTGCCGTGGCTATCAAACGCATAGGTAGTTCGGGTATAGCTTTCATTGCTAGAAGGATTAACCGTTACCTCTTCCACCACGCGCCCAGCGGCATCATAGGTATACACATAATTATCATAAAGCTGCCACGCATTGTTTTGCCAGCTAAATTTCTGCCCGTTCAGCGGCTTACTTATTTCACCCGCCCTTCGGTTTAGAGCCAATTTGGACGGCAAGTTCTTTTTTAAGGCTGTGGTTGGGCTGCCAGTTTTCCTTGATTTACCAGCCAGAAGGTTTCGTTTTTCAGTTCCCTGCCCAATGCTTGTCGTGGCGATTCCCAAGAAAAGGAAAGCCAGAAATAAGGTCATGTAACCTTTCTTGTTGACGATGTTATTTTTGTAAAAGTTTACCATAGAAAATGACCGTTAAAAAGTTTGTACTCCATTTTTATTATCTCCGGATGGATACCCAAGTAACTAAGAATCACTAAATACAAAGAACCATTTCTAGATGGCCACCTGCAATACCTACTTGTAGGTATTTTGCATCTATGCTAGATGGAATTGTCTTCTGCAAAGTGATTGTTTTATAGCCTACCTCCAAAAACTTTACTGGGAACATGATTGGTTATTTTCATCCGTTTTATCGGCATAAAAATCTGGGGCGGTTCTTTAAGAAATACAAGCCTGGACCGATTCTCAACTTTATCTGAAATGTTTCTTTAGTAATTTATCGGCATAATAAACCAACTGCCAGCCGTGCTACTTTAGGTTATTTTTGGCTATTTTAGGCGTCTACTTTAATTGTTTTATTTGTGATTGTACCTGCTTTACAACCCGGAGATGCCGTTGGCATTGTGTGCTTAGCCAAGAAACTGACCCTAGAAGAGATTCAACCCGGCATTATTCTCTTAGAAAGTTGGGGTCTGCGGGTGGTAGTGGGCGAAAGTGTGGGCGCCGAGGATCACCAGTTTGGCGGTTCAGATGAACTTAGAGCCACAGATTTCCAGCAGATGCTGGATAACCCGGAGATAAAGGCGGTTTTCTCGGCCCGCGGCGGCTATGGTACTACGCGCATCTTAGATCAGATAGATTTTTCGCAGTTCTTTACCCAGCCTAAATGGGTGGTGGGGTTTAGTGATATTACCGCATTGCTGTGCCATTTGCATACGTTTGGCATTGAATCCCTACACGCCACCATGCCCAAA
>JBBSSO010000256.1:0-4082 GCA_038241905.1 Cytophagales bacterium
AAAATAGGCGGATTTTTAAGAATGGCGCGGGCAATGCTCAGGCGCTGGCGTTGGCCACCAGATAACTTGCCGCCCCGGTCCCCGATAACGGTTTGGTAGCCTTCCGGTGCTTTAATGATGAACTCGTGGGCGTTCGCTATTTTGGCAGCGGCCATCACTTCTTCCTCGGTGGCATCAATTTTATTAAACTTGATGTTGTTGTAAATGGTATCGTTAAAAAGGATGGATTCTTGCGTTACAATGCCCATTTGATCTCTTACAGAATGCAGAGAGCAGTCGCGCAGGTCTTGGCCGTCAATAAAAATAGAGCCTTCGGTGGGGTCATAAAAGCGGGGCAGCAAATCGGCGAGCGTAGATTTGCCGCCGCCAGACGGGCCCACCAAAGCAATGGTTTTTCCCTTCGGGATGATGAGGTTAATGTCTTCCAGAATAGGGTCAGCGGCGTACCGGAACCCCACGTTCCGGAACTCAATCTGCTGGGCAAACTCCGGTAAATTTTTGGAATGCGGCTGGTCTCTGATAAGCGGTTCCGTGTCAATGAGCGTGAGCACCCGCTGCCCAGCCACCAAACCTCGCTGAATATTGCTGAAAGCGTTGGAGATGGCTTTTAGCGGTACCAACACCTGAGAAAAAAGCGCCAAATAGGCAATCAGGTCTTCGCCTTGTAAATCAGATTCGCCACGCAGCACTAAGGAGCCGCCGTAAAAAAGAATGCCCGCTACCGCCGTTACGCCCATAAACTCAGAAAACGGCGAAGCTAGGCTGCGCTTGTTGTTCATGGAGGTAATAATGCGGGCGTAAAGGCTGTTACTAACCTCAAACTTTTGCTGCACATAGGGCTGGGCGTTAAAGCCTTTAATAACGCGCATGCCGCCCAAAGTTTCATCAATAATGCTTAGAATAGCTCCCAGCGCATCTTGCCCCTGAGTAGATTGGCGCTTTAGTTTTTTGGAGATAGCAGAAATAACCAAGCCGGAAAGAGGCAGTACCAGCAAGCTGAAAAACGTAAGCTGCGGCGAAATGTAAAAAAGTACCACAAAGTAGCCAATCAGCAGAAAAGGCTCCCTAAAAAGCACGTTAAGCGTACTCACCACCGACGATTCTACTTCCTGCACATCATTGGTTAGGGTAGACATGATAATGCCCTTGCGTTGGTCAGAAAAGTAACCCAATTGCAACTGCGTAAGGCGCTCAAACACCTGCATCCGAAGGTTTTTTACAACCCTTGCGCGCACCACGCCTTCAATACGCAAACCCAAATACCGGAATAAGTTGGCCAGCAACACAGACACCACCAGCAAAATGCAGATAAAACGGAGCGCTCCAATGGGGCCATCAACGGCGATAACTTGCCCAATGTGGTAGTTGAAAAACTGGGTAAACCAAGTGAGATTGAGGTGAAAAGGAGGCACGCTGGCCGGAAAATTACTGGCATTTTCCGCTTGCCCAAAAAGAACTTTGAGCAAAGGAGCCAGCAACCCAAAGTTGAGAACCCCAAAGACGGTGGCAAAAAAAGTAGCCAGCGCATACCAAGGAACGTACTGGCTGAACGGCCGCGCAAAAGTAAGAATGCGGAAATAAGTCTTCATTGCCGCAAAGGTACTGCTTTGATGGCTAAAACCACAAAAAGCCCCGGCGCCTGTTTTCGGCCTGTTTTCGGAAAAAGAGGCCTAAAACACCATCGCCCAAGCCATATTTAAATTAGGTTGGGCAATGGTTAAGAAGGGAATTTTTACTCTTGTAAAGTTGCAATAACCAGGTATTTTGCCTGCTTTATTGCAACAGCTTTTTCTACTAAAGGCAACCTAAAACGCATGCGTGCGCTGCGGAATGTTCCAGCGGAAAGACAAAGAAGTAAAGGACGAGTTGCTGCTGAAGGCTGGGTCGGCGGCGTTGGCGTTCCGGAATACCTGGGTTACATCAAAAAACGTGTTGTAGCGGAACTGGTAAGAAACAGTGGCCTCGCCATAAACTTGGTCTGTGGTAACGCCATCGCCGATGGAGAAACCGTAGTTGCCGCTGCGCGTGTTGTAAGATTTAAGCACGTTGCCGCCATAGTTGGCCGGCCCTTGGTTGCCATCAGCATCGGTAAAAGAGGCGGGGTCTTGGCCGTAGCGGGTTAAAATGGCTTTGCCGGTTACGGTTACTTTGGGCAACGGCTGGTAACGGATAATGGCAATGGCCTCGGCTAAATTGGCGCCCATTGGGTGGGCCAACGGTTGCTGGTAATGCTGGTAGTTGGTAGAAGCGCTGGCGTGCTGGTAAGTAAAAGGCCGCACAATGTTAACCTCGCCCTGCAAGTCTAGGTTAGAAACGTTAAAAGCATCAATATACTTGGCACCGGCTTGCAGCGCGTATTTGTTGCCCCACCAACCTTTACCGGCTTTTAATTCGCTTAGTAAAAATTCATCTAGCACAAACTGGCCGTACAGCTGCACGCGTTGGTAAATGTTCCACTTAAAATCTGCGCCCAGCAGTGAATTGTCTTCTGAGCCTAAAGATGATTCTACGGCGCGGTAGAAAATGATAGGGTTCAGGTATTGCAGCTCAAACCGCCCGTGGTTCCGCCCGAAGATGGTAGACTCAAAAACGCCCACGTTTAGATTGGGCAGCAGGTTGAGGCTCAGGTGGTGCAAGGCTATATATTTTTTGTCATAAAGCTGGTCGCGCTGTTCAAAATTCTGGGTTAGTTCGGCAAACAGGTTGGTGTATTGAAGTTTCCAGACTTGGGTGTTTAGTTTTAGGAAAAAATAAGGCGCGCTGTAGTCAGATAATATGAGCGAGCGATAGCCGTCGCCAATAAAGTTGCGGTCATGGCCTAGCATCACGCTTATGTGCTTGGTGGCAGCGTAATTCACGTACCCTCGGGCCGTGAAAAAATCATAGCCATCGTCTTTAAATCTTTTCCAATACGCCTCGTGCGGCACCACGCCATCGCGCCTAATCCGGTCTATGACGTAGCCGGGCAGGGTGGCTTGGTTGTCGGTGAAGAAGGTGTAGAAACCCAGCTTTTCGTCCAAAGAACCTTCTACCTGAATGCCTCTGGTGTTCAAAAAGCGCATGCCGCTGGTTTGGTTGTCGGTGCCTACTTGCAGGCCGAGGACGGGGTTCACGCGGAGAGTAAATTCAGGGCTTTCGTAGCTGTAGAAATCAGATTTCCGCTCGTAAAAATATTTTAAAAGACTGCGGCGCGAGGCATTGTCACGGTCGTAGCGGGTGTAATTCCAGTTGTCGTTGATTAAGAATTGGCCGTTGTAGGCATCTTGCGGAGATTTCACGTCTAAGCTTTGGTCCACGGCTTCGGCCAGCGTTGCTACCCGGGCGCGGCCGTAGGGTTTAAAAGACGTGTGCAGGTCTGGGGTGTTGTGTTGGATTTGGTAACGGTCAATAATCCGGTACGTGTCTGGGTTTAACGGCACGGTGGCGTCCTGGGCCAGCACCGAGGAAAACCCACCCAAGAAAAGGAGACACAGGAAGTATATTTTTTTCATACAAACAAGATTGTAACCACGAAGATAATAGAATTTTTGCGTGTACTCCATCGGCCTTGGCCGGGTTGTGCTTTAGCGCGATAAAAAGTAGGCCAGTACAAATTTAGCAAGAATTTCTTTGGATGGTTTGCGAACCTGTTTTAGGCCTGTTTTTCAAAAAGTAGGCCTAAAACAGCTTTTTGCCGAGCGCTGTTTTGGGCCTGTTTCCGGAAAAACAGCCCGAAAACCCTAACTTGCCCGCATGATAGAGTTGTTGCGCCATCCGGAGATAGACCAAACCCAGTGGGACGCCTGCCTGCAACGCGCCGACAAGCCATTGGTGTACGCCCGCGCATGGTACCTGAACGCGGTTTGCGGCTCCCGCTGGCAGGCCCTGGTAGAAAAAAAAGACGGACGCTACGTCTCCGTTTTTCCGGTGCCTTACCGGAGTTTTCTGGGCGAAACCAGCGTAATTCAACCGCTTTTTACCCAGCAATTGGGCTTGTTTTGCACCCCAGAAAGCCAGCACCGCAACCCCGCCGAGTATTTGGAATTTTTGCCGAAGCATTACCAGCAGGCCGTTTACCAAATGCCTTGGGCAGAAATGTCTTT
>JBBSSO010000257.1:0-4074 GCA_038241905.1 Cytophagales bacterium
AGCTTGGGCAACGCTTCCGGAAGACAGCCAAGGGTATTTGTACCAAGCTGGGGTATTTTGGGCCGGCGAAGGTTGCGCCATCGGGTTCCGTCGCGAGCGTGGGATAATCACCAACTTATCTCAATTTGTAGCCCACGTGGTGGAGTAATTTCGCGTGATAAATAGGTAACTTTAGATAAGCAGATTTTCTATTTACCATCGGCCTAAAAAATAATTTTTTACCGGTTTGCTGATAGCTTCGTATGCTGCAAGGCTGATTTATCTGGCAGTTTTTATCTCTAATAAAGATTCGGTTCGATGGAATAGTAAAGCTGCGTTTTAGGCCTGTTTTTTCAAAAACAGGCCTAAAACGCAGCTAAAGATTATCCTTCCTTATTGGCCTAAAGCATCGTCTAAAAATTTATTTCTATGTTTCAATCTACCAAAGCCCCGTTGGCGGAACGCATGCGGCCCCATACGCTTGACCAGTACGCCGGGCAGCACCATTTGGTGGGCCCCACCGGCGTGCTTAGGAGATATATTGAGGCGGGCATGGTGCCGTCCATTATTCTATGGGGACCGCCGGGCGTGGGCAAAACAACGCTCGCCAACATTATTGCGGGACAATTAAAAGTGCCTTTTGTGGCTCTGAGTGCTATAAATGCGGGCGTAAAAGACATTAGAGAAGTAATAGACCAAGCCCGCAAACGCCAAGGAACCGTTCTTTTTATTGATGAAATTCATCGGTTTAATAAATCACAGCAAGATGCGTTGTTGGGCGCAGTAGAAAAAGGCACGGTTACGCTTATTGGCGCTACTACAGAGAATCCGTCGTTTGAGGTAATTCCGGCTTTGCTTTCTCGTTGCCAGGTTTACATTTTAAAATCGCTGGAAAAGCAGGAGCTTATTGACTTGGTGCACAAGGCCATTACAGAAGATGAAGTCTTGAAAAAACGAGATATTGACGTGCAAGAATACGAGGCGCTTTTGGCTATTTCGGGCGGAGATGCGCGCAAATTGCTGAATCTGCTGGAAATTGTAGTAGACGGCAGCGGTCAGCCAGATAAAATTTTGGTCACCAATGAGGTCGTTAAATCCATCGCGCAGCAAAATTTAGCTTTGTATGATAAAGGTGGCGAGGCGCATTATGATATTATCTCGGCGTTCATAAAATCCATGCGCGGTTCTGACCCAAACGCCACCGTTTATTGGCTGGCCCGCATGATTGAAGGCGGCGAAGACCCCAAATTTATTGCCCGCCGCATGCTCATTATGGCCAGCGAAGACATTGGCAACGCCAACCCCACGGCCCTGATTATGGCCAACGAGTGCTTTCAGGCGGTAAACGTAATTGGCTACCCCGAGTGTGATATTATCCTGTCACAGTGCGCTATTTACTTGGCCACCTCGCCTAAAAGCAACGCCGCTTACAAGGCCATCCGGTCAGCGCGCGCACT
The DNA here is from genome assembly GCA_038241905.1 of Cytophagales bacterium. GTDB lineage: Bacteria > Bacteroidota > Bacteroidia > Cytophagales > Hymenobacteraceae > Nibribacter. Next base: position 1,437 of record JBBSSO010000257.1, read on the forward strand.
GATTAGGGAGCAGGGGAGTCCGCCGGTGCCGTTGCCGTTGCGCAACGCGCCCACCAAACTGATGAAAGAAATTGGTTACGGCAACGAGTACAAATACGCCCACGATTACGAAGGTAATTTTATAGCCCAAGATTTTTTACCTACCGATTTGAAAGGCACCATTTTCTTTAACCCCGGCAACAATGCCCGCGAAAATGAAATGCGCAAAAACCTACGCAACCAGTGGGGCGAGTGGTACCGGTATTAAAGTTTTTCGCTGCGCGATTGATATTTAAGCAAGCTGTTTTAGGCCTGTTTTTCCAAAAACAGGCCTAAAACAGCTTGCTTAAAGGCAGTTAATTTTCTGAATAATCAATTCAAAAACATAGTTGAAACTTCAAGTTACAAGACCGTTACAATTCCATCGCGCCGCGGCGCAATTTTGCATCTGCTAGAAATGTAATATTATCCTACTTTAAGCGACCAATAGAAAAGGCCGCCTGCGGAAATGAAACTTCAGGTGGTTACCTTGCCTTCTTTCTTTATAATATGCTACAGTTTATAAAATTTGTTTTTGCCACCATCGTGGGCTTGTTTTTATTTATGTTCTTGGGTTTTCTGCTTTTGGCGGGCTTGGCGGCCTCTTCCGCAGATAATTCCGTTACCATTGAAGACGGATCTGTGTTGGAAATAAAGCTGAACCAGCCGGTGGTTGACCGCAGCTCTGATAATCCGTTTGGCGGCTTGCCCATTGGAGAAGTATTTGGCAGCAACAACATTGGCCTAGATGAGATTAAAAATTCCATTAAAAAAGCCAAGGCAGATGATCAAATCAAAGGTATTTTCCTGAACCTAGATTTGTTGCAAGCCGGTATGGCGACTACCGAAGAAATTCGGAACGCGCTGCTAGATTTTAAAAAATCCAAAAAATTCATTGTCACCTACAGCGAGTTTTCTACCGAGAAATCATATTACCTGGGCTCGGTGGCTGACCGTTTTTACCTAAATCCATCGGGCGGCATTGAGTTGAACGGCCTCAGTTCTGAAGTCCCGTTTTTCAAAGGCACCCTAGAAAAGCTTGAATTGAAACCCTATATTTTTAAAGTAGGCGATTACAAAAGCGCGGTGGAGCCGTTTATTTTGGAGAAAATGAGCGAACCAAGTCGTGAGCAAACCCGGGCGTTCTTAACCTCCATGAACGATTTTATGCTGCAGAATCTGGCCAAAAGCTTAAAGAAAGACGTCGCTGTATTGCATAATATTTCAGATTCTATGCTGGTCCACAACGCCAGCGATGCTAAACGCTTGGGTCTGGTAACGGATTTGGGTTATTATGACGAAGCCATCGCTTTTATGAAGAAACGCGTGGGTACCAAAAAAGACAAAGACCTGGAAATTGTTAACCTCAAAAATTATAAAAAAGTAGCTCTGGCTCAAAAGGATGAAGGCTCTTCCTCTAACCGCATTGCCGTAATTTACGCCTCCGGCGATATTGCAGGCGGCAAAGGCAGTGAAACCAGCATCGGTAGCGAAGATATGTCTGAAACCATCCGCAAGGCTCGTTTAGACAAGAAAGTGAAAGCCATTGTTTTAAGAATAAACTCGCCGGGCGGCAGTGCGCTGGCCTCAGATATTATCTGGCGCGAGGTAATGCTGGCTAAAAAAGTGAAACCCGTTATTGCCTCCATGGGCGATGTAGCCGCCTCCGGCGGATATTATATTGCCATGGCAGCCGATACCATTGTGGCGCACCCCAACACCATTACCGGCAGCATTGGCGTGTTTGGCATGATGGTGAACATGGAAGATTTCTTGAAAAACAAACTGGGTATTACCACAGACCGCGTTACCACCGGCCATTTCTCAGACGTGCCTTCGCTAACCCGACCCATGACGGCGTTCGAGAAAAAACAAATTCAGCAGGAGGTAGAACGCATTTACGAAGACTTTACTACCAAAGCGGCCAAATCTAGAGGCATGACGCTGCCGCAATTGAAAGCAGTAGCCTCCGGCCGAGTTTGGTCTGGCAGCGATGCCAAAGCGCGCGGTTTGGTAGATGTAATGGGCGGTTTGGATGAGGCTGTGGCCTTAGCTGCCAAAAAAGCCAAGCTCAAGAAAGGCGATTACCGCATTAAAACATTGCCCGCTCAAAAGTCTTTCTTTGCGCAATTTTTCTCCACCGCCGATGCCCAGATTAAAAGCCATACACTCCGCTCTGAGTTAGGCGATATGCTGCCGTATTACCTGCAATTGCAAAAAGTAAAGCAGATGCAAGGCGTGCAAGCCCGGATGCCATTTGAGTTAGACATTCAATAAGCTAAAATAAATCTCCACAAAAATGGCTGCCTCAGGGTAGCCTTTTTTGTGGAGACTGCCCTAAGAGCATGTTTAAATTTGTCTTTTGCGCTACAAACAGGCATCAAAAGAACCTGACTTCGCCTTTTTCTCTCACCATAGCGCTGCTATGTTGCGGTAATGGCACACCCCGAATACTTTCGGGGAAACGCTTCGTCAGAACCTTTCGCTTCCTGTTTTCGCCGGCAAAATTAAAACTTAAATAAGCTCTAAATCTGCAGCAACTTGCCCTACTATTTATAACCTATTTTCCCGAGCTTGCAGCCTTCTGGATTTAATACCTGTTTTAGGCCTGTTTTCTAAA
>JBBSSO010000258.1:0-4068 GCA_038241905.1 Cytophagales bacterium
ATGACCAAGAAATTTTTCATAAAGAAGTAAATCTGATAGAAACGTTACGGACACGATAACCGAAAATGAACACACAAGTTTAAACGGCAGCAAAGAAAAAACCGCTTGAGATTTCTCCCAAGCGGCCTTTTATTATCAACACAAATCCATCCCCCTAAAACCCATCAATTAACGCATTCAGCGTTGCACTGGGCCGCATGGCTTCTGCTACTTTCTCGAAGTCTGGGTGGAAGTAACCGCCCATATCTACGGGTTGGCCCTGGGCGGCAATTTGCTCTTGTACAATCTTGTCTTCGTTCTCGGTTAAGGCTTTGGCTAGGTCTGTGAAGCGGGCTTTTAATTCCTGGTTCTTGGTTTGCTCGGCTAGGGCTTGGGCCCAGTAGAGCGCCAGGTAAAAGTGACTGCCGCGGTTGTCAATACCGCCTACTTTACGCGCCGGAGATTTGTCTTTCTCCAAGAACTCAGCGTTGGCTTGGTTCAGGGTTTCAGCGAGCACTTCGGCTTTTTCGTTTTTGGTTTTGTAGGCTAAGTCTTCTAATGAAACGGCCAAAGCCAAGAACTCGCCTAGAGAATCCCAGCGGAGGTAGTTCTCTTCGGCAAACTGCTGCACGTGTTTGGGTGCCGATCCGCCAGCGCCGGTTTCAAACAATCCGCCGCCGTCTAATAAAGGTACAATAGAAAGCATTTTGGCGCTGGTACCCAGTTCTAGAATCGGGAATAAATCTGTAAGGTAATCGCGGAGCACGTTGCCAGTTACCGAGATGGTGTCTTTGCCGGCTTTGGCGCGTTCACAAGAATAGCGCATGGCATCTACCGGCGACATGATTTTGATTTCCAAGCCATTGGTATCGTGGTCTGGTAGGTATTTTTCTACTTTTTTAATCAGGTTGGCGTCATGCGCACGCTGCGGATCTAGCCAGAAAATGGCGGGTGCTCCGGTAATGCGGGCGCGGGTTACGGCCAGCTTCACCCAGTCTTGCACGGGCAGGTCTTTGGTTTGGCACATTCTAAAAATATCACCTTCTTCAACTTTCTGCTCCATGAGCGCAGTTCCGTTGGCATCTATTACCCGCACGGTGCCGGTGCCGGTTACTTGGAAGGTTTTGTCATGCGAGCCGTATTCTTCGGCCTTTTGGGCCATTAAACCAATGTTAGGCACGGTGCCCATGGTGGTAGGGTCAAAGGCGCCGTTCTCTTTGCAGAAAGCAATAACCTCTTTGTAAATGCCCGCATAAGAGCGGTCTGGAATCATGTAAATGGTATCATGCAGCTTGCCGTCTGCTCCCCACATTTTGCCCGAAGTCCGGATAGCGGCCGGCATAGACGCGTCAATAATCACGTCGTTGGGGAAGTGCAAGTTGGTAATGCCTTTGTCAGAATCTACCATCGCCACGGCCGGCCCTTCTTGCAGGGCTTTGGATAAATCTGCTTCAATGGCTTCGCGCTGCGCGGCAGGTAGTTTTTGTATTTTGTTGTACACATCGCCTAAACCATTGTTGGGGTCAACGCCGGCTTGAGACAAGGCGTCGGCGTGCTTTGCGAACACGTCTTTAAAGAAAACCGTAACGGCGTGGCCAAACATGATGGGGTCAGAAACTTTCATCATGGTGGCTTTTAGGTGCAAAGACAGTAACCTGCCCGATGCCTTGGCCTCGGCAATTTCTTTCTCAAAAAACGCGCGCAAGGCTTTTTTGCTCATCACGGCAGTGTCAATCACCTCCCCGGCTTTTAGACCGATGTTTTCTCTGAGGGTTTTGGAAGCGCCATCGGTACCAACAAACTCAATTTTTACGATGGTGGCCTGGTCTACTACTACTGATTTCTCGGTGCCGTAGAAATCGCCGCTTTCCATGTGGGCCACTTCTGATTTAGAATCCGGCGACCACGCGCCCATGGAATGCGGGTTTTTGCGGGCGTATTTCTTAACGGCATCGGCCACGCGGCGGTCCGAGTTTCCTTCGCGCAACACCGGGTTTACGGCGCTGCCTAGCACTTTGCCGTAGCGGGTTTTCAGTTCTTGTTCAGTTTCATTTTGCGGCGCCGCCGGGTAATCTGGAATATCATAACCCTGCCCCTGCAACTCTTTAATGGCCTGCGTTAACTGCGGAATAGACGCCGATATATTGGGTAGTTTGATGATGTTGGCATCGGGAGTTTTGGCCAAATCGCCTAACTCTGCTAGGTCGTCGGGTTGCTTTTGGTCTTCGGTAAGGTTCTCGGGGAAGAGGGTTAGAATACGGCCTGCCAACGAAATATCTCTGGTTTCTACGTCAATGCCAGCGGCTTTGGTAAAGGCTTTTACAATGGGCAAGAACGATTGGGTGGCCAAGGCCGGGGCCTCATCGGTGATGGTATAGATAATCTTGTTTGTGTTGCTCATGCGTACATTTGTTTAAGATGATGGACCAGAATTTCTCTGGCAAGATAACTTAGGCTTACGCCGTAATTAGGCGAATGGCTTAGACAGCAAATATAAGTCTCATTTTGTTTCCGGGCTAGCCGGACAATTTGCTGATGTTTTAGATCCAGTTGAACCGCCAGTTTTTACTGGTAAAGATAAAATTCTAACCGGCTCTTACATAGATACGGCTCTTTCTAACAAATTAAAAAGTACCGGGGTATTTTTACGCTGTTTTAGGCCTGATCTTTGAAAAACAGGCCTAAAACAGAAAATCCCGAGCGCACAAATACTTCTAACCATCGGCTTGCCGAAAGTAGTTTTGGGCTTTACCTTTTGAGGAGAAGCAAGGCGTAAAGTTGGCAGAGGCCAAGATATTCTCTACATTTAAGCAAACTACCCGTACACCACACTATGAGATTAACTATTCCTACCCTTAGCCTGGCCGTCTTGTTGATAGCAGGTTGCCAGCCGCAGAGCAACACGCAGGCCACTGGTCGCGCGTCTGACACCGTAACCACCAGCAGCACCTCGCGTCCGGCTACTTCTTCTACGCCCTCTCGGCAAGAACAGCAGCGCGAAGCTGACCAGAAAATCAAAGAAAAGTTGGGCGCAGTGCAAGACGAGATTGTGCGTAAAACCAACCGTTCCGGCGATGCTAGTTTCAAGGCTTTCTTTAAGGAATTTGAGGCCATTGTACAACGCCAGGATGCCGCCGCTTTTAACAAGCTCATTGACGTGCAACGCGGGCTGTACACCATTGAAACTACGGGCACTATGCCCAATTATTACCATGTTACTGATATTGCCAAGCACCGGTTAGCTAACTTTAACAAACCTTTCTTCAGCATCCGGGAGACGTTTAAAAACTGTAATTTGGAGGAAGTAAAAGAATTCCCCCGCGTTAACTGCGAAGATGACAATGATTATTTTAATAGAAAAGGCTGCTTTCTAACCGATGGCTCCGAGTTTCAGGAGGCCCGTTTACACCAGTTTGCCAGCCTACCGGACGCTCAAAACCAATCTGTTGAAAAAACCCTGCCCCTGGTTTCTAAATCAGTATTGCACACGGCCAGCGGCTATAAATTCTACTTCGGGCAGATTAACGGCCAGTGGAAAGTGCTTTTCATTAACCTGATGGCGCCGTGTAGCGCTTGAGTTTAGACGTAAGACACAAGATTTAAGACGTAAGATTCAAGACACAAGATTTTGGATGTTAGAATAAATAGAAAAAGCCGCTCTTCTCAGGGCGGCTTTTTCTATTTATAATTCCCTAATCTTTCCCAAGTACGGACAGGGCTGGACCTGTCCCTGCGCTGGCCAAGGCAACAAAGCCGTTTCCCTAGATAAACTAATAGTAGTGGAACCGGGAATGCGTGGAATCAGAAATGCGCGGAATCAGAAATGCGTGGAATCAGAAATGCATGGAATCAGAAATGCGTAGAATCAGAAATGCGTGGAGGACAGGTCTAGCCCTGTCCCTACTAATATCTGAAATGTTGGAGGAACGCATCACGTTGTTTGCTTTTCGCGTAGAACCAGCGGGGCTGTTTTATGGCAGGTTTTGGGAAAAAAGGCCGAAAAAAGCCCGCCGCGAAACACAAAAATACGAAAAAATGGCGTTGGATCGTTGTGTTACCCCCCCCCAAACCCACAAAGTAAGTGGGCGC
>JBBSSO010000259.1:0-4067 GCA_038241905.1 Cytophagales bacterium
CAAATCTAGAATCTTGCCGTCCTCAAAAAGGACTGCATAGCCTTGGGCTATGGTAAAGCTAGTATAGATGGTGCCGTTAGTAAGAGCGTGGCGCATAAACGTAATTCATTTGTTTTACCTCAAATTTGGCGAAAACACCCCGGAAACCGGTAAGAAATTTTCTGTTTTCGGCTTCATTTCCAGAAATGAGCCAGAAAACGGGAATTGGCACAGACGCTCGCAGGTCTTGGAGACGCTACGAGGTCTTTTGAGTCGCTGGTATCACTATCCGTAGCGTCGTTACGCGTAACGACGTGGTTCTACGTAGTGAGAACACTTATTTACAAAAAAAACTTTCTCCGCAGCTTTGCCCATTATTTAAACATGCTCTAAAAGTGGCGTTCTCTTTTCATGGTGACACGTAAATACGTTACATTTTCTAGAATGCTGAAGGTTTCGGTTTTCGTTTTGGGGCTCATTTTCAGAAATGAGCCCCAAAACGCTACACCCGACTCTGGGAATTGAGCCGGGTGCTGCACGCTACTAATCAACTAAAATGTCTATAATGCTCTAAGTGGGGATCTGGTAATTGCTCTTTGCCGTGGCACCGCAGCAAGTAGAAAATCTCCCTCCAAACTAGGTCCAGGTTGAAAACTTGAACAAGACGCGGATCAGGGAGTAAACCCAAACCAGCGTCGAAAGAGGAAGAGTTCAGCCAAAGAGCAAACCGGTTACCTTTTCTTCCGGAAGTAAATGTCATTGCTGATGGACTCCAGCTTAACGGTGGGGCCGCCTTCTTTCACGTTGCCTTTTAAGTCATAGCCAACCATAGGAGCTTCCTGCCGTTTTTCATTGAGGGCAATCTCTAGGTCTGAGTAGACTTCACCGGTGATGGTTTTGAGTTGAACGGCTGCGCCTTGCTGGGTGGGCCAGTCCATGTCTACAAAACCGCTGATGGATTTGGCGTTGATGGGCCCGCTGAGGCCGCGCACTTCCACATTGCCGGTAATGGTTTCTAGGGTTACATTGGCAGTGCGGGGCAGGAAAATCTCAAAATCTATGCGGGTGCAGGCAACTTTAGTGCCCTTGCCGGTTTTGGGATTATAGTTATGAACGTTCTGGCTGTAGCCTTCCGGACAAGTTGAACTGTCAATGTTGGCATCTTTGAATAGATCAAACTTCAAGTCTGCCAGTATTTTGAGTTGGTCTTTGGTATCATCAAAGGTTAGAATAAAAGCCTCGTTCAGCTGACCGCCGTTAACTTCATAGCGGACTTTAATAAGGGCTTCGTTTTTGTCCCAGGCAGTGAGCTTAATGTCATTGGCAAACTTAAGGTTTAGGCTTATCTTCTTGGCAGAAGGCAGGGCGAAGCTCTTTTCCACTACTTTTTTTTGGGCATGTGCAGCCAGAGAGCCCCACAGCAGCAGGGCGGCTATCAATAACTTTTTCATAAGTAAGTTGCTTTAAATGGGTAAGAGAATTATTTCTTTTTCCGGATGAAAATATCACCGTTGATGGTCTGGATGGTCATTTCCACGCCGCCATTGTTAGTGCTTCCCTCAATGGTGCCACCACCATTAAACATGGGGTTGTTATGGTTGCCGTCTTTCCTATTATTGAGTTCAAAATCAGTGAATATTTCGCCAGTTAGGCTTTTTAATTTAAAATTGGCCTTTGTGTTAGTAGGCAATGTAAAGTCAATGTTTCCTTTTATAGAAGTAATTGAGCTGGGCTTGCTTTGGTTTAAAGCCGAGAACTTGATGTCAAATGCGCCAAAAGTGCTGCTGGCCACCACGGGGCCAGACACGTTGGTGAGCATGGCGCTGGCGTTGTTCAGTTTGATCTCAATTTCGCCGTCAATGTCCTGCATGCTCAGGTTGTCGCCGGTCCATTTGGTTTCAGTATACTGCACAGACGCGTTCTTGGGCACTTTAATGGTGTATCTGCCGGTAACGCGGGAGGCTTTGGTAATGGTGAGCGTGTTATTCTTCTTTACCGCTGAAAGGCCCAGGCCCGTGTTGTCTTCCTGGGTATTGTAAAGCGGTTTCAAGCCTTCAGCGCGGGCTGGGGGTGAGCTTGCGCCGTGGCCTTCAATGATCACATCATCAGAGTTATGGCCTATTACCTGCACGGTGCTGTTGTACATGAAAATGCGCACCTGTTTGTCTTTGCCGCTGCCCAGTTTTATTTTGTAGGTTTTCAGTTCGCCGCGCGCTTCCTCAGAATCGGTTTTTCTGGCGCTTCCGCCTACTGCGGTTTGGGCAAAGGAATTCAAGGTTAGCAGAAGACTTGCCCCTGCCAGTAACAATGCTTTTTTCATAAGAATAAATAGTAAAAGACGCGTAGCAAGTACGGCGCCTGCAACAGCAGGCCGGCACTTTCAATGTTGCTTTAGATGAAGGTGCCCAGGCCTTCCTGGGCTTTGAGTTTTACAATAGGCAAGATATTCTCTTGGTTAGCCAGTTTCTGCAGCTGCGGCAACGCTTTGGTTTCTTTTAAGTGCGTGACCACTTCAATAAGCGCCAGTTGCATCAATGGGTTTTTCTCTTGGCCCAGCGCCTTAATATAAGCTTTGCGCACGTTGGGTTCCTCTTTGAACTGGTATAAAGCCTCACAAGCCGCTAGGCGCACATTCACGTTTTCATCAGAGGCCATGGTTTTGGTGAGAAGCTGAGTCACTTCCTGGTTTTCAGCCGAGTTGAAGTCCTGAGTGTTGAATTCCTGGCTCACCACCCTGATCCGGTCGCTGGCGGAGGCCCCGTTCACCGAGGAGGTGCTGGCCAGCACTTGTTTCATCTCGCGCACTTCCTGCTGCAACGCCATTACCTCTGGGTTTCCAGAAGCCATAGAACCCCGTTGCTGGAAGTAGGTAACGCCCCAAAATGCGGTTAATAGCAGAGAAATGCCCGCCGCTAGCTGCCAATAATACTGTTTGAAGGAATTGCTCGTCTTTAGTGCGGCCAATGCAGAGGTGAAAGTACCGGCCGGTTTCTCTATTTTCTCAAACAGCCAATCTTCAGACAAGTATTTGTCCAGCACCACGTCCTGCTCCTGGGCAAAGGCCTGGAACTGCACGGCGTGCGGTTTTAGGCTGCCTGGCAGTAGTTTGGTCTGTAAGAAGAATTGTTTCAGTTGGTTTTCCTCTTCCAGGCTGGTCTCGCCGTTGTAATATTTCTCCAGTAATATTTCTATCTGTTCAAAGTGCATACTTCTCCATCTTTAAAAGTCCTTCGCGCACGCTTTTTCTGGCCCTTGACAAATTTACCCGCAGCACGTTCACGTGCAGGCCGGTCACCTGTTCTATCTCTTCATAAGAATACCCTTCCACGTCTCTGAGGTGCAAGACCAGGCGTTGCTGCTCTGGTAAATTTTTAAGTAATTCCTGCACCTTGCGCACTAAGTCTGTCTGCTCCAGTAGCTGGTACGGGTTGGCTTCCGGGGTGCCCATTTCCAGGTCAGCGACATCTACCAGCGGCTTGTTCTTTTTAGCCTTTAGTTTGTCCAGACACAGATTCTTGGTAATGCTCATAGCAAGCGCCTCAATGCTGGCGTAGGCATGCAGCTTGTGCTTGTTGGTCCAGAGTTTCAGGAACACGTCCTGCAAAATATCCTCGGCCTCCTCCTTGTTCTGGAGCATGAACAGCGCCATTCTATAAAGCTTCTGCTTGGCCGGGAGTACCTTGGTTTTAAACTCTTCTAAGTCCATTCAACTAAAGAGACGTCCGTGGCCGGAAGTCATTACAGCGGTTTTGAAAAATATTTAAGGAAATTGTAAAGAAGCCTTCTGGAAGCGCAGAAACGGTGTTTTAAGGAAGGTTTTTTTTAAAGAAAGGATAGGAGAAATTGCGAAGACCTAAAACAGAAAAGCCGGAGCATGGCCCCGGCTTTCAATTGTTTCACACAAAAAGGTTTACTGGTTTCTTTGGCTATTAGACCGGCGTTGGCCGCCTTGTCTCTGGCCACGGTTTTGGCCTTTTTCCATTTGCTGAGAAAGCATCTGGGTAAATTTTTCTTGCTGGGCTGGGTTTAAGATCGCCTTGATTTCTTCGGCTCTCTTTAGGGTTTGAGCCTGCATCGCTGCCCGGTCC
>JBBSSO010000260.1:0-4067 GCA_038241905.1 Cytophagales bacterium
ATCCGCTTCTTTTAGTTACCACGCTTTAAAAAACAGAATTATGATGATGAACAAAACCCCGTCAGCTAGGGTGCAGGCACTCCGGTATCTGGTGGCCATTCCGTTATTGCTTCTTTCCCTATTCGCCTGCCAAATCATTGAGGAAAAGGCACCACCACCACCGCCACCACCACCACCACCAAAAGTAGTAGCGCTGGCTCCACCCCCGCCGCCTCCACCGCCGCCATCCTCTCCACCGTCTATGCAGTACGGTTGGAATAAGGATTTTGTGGAACGGAACCCCACCGTAAAGGACTTCAGCAGTTCAAAAGATTCTTTTTTTGTCCACTTAAAAAACGGCGATGTGGAGACCTTTGCCCATTCTCCATCAGGCATAGCCGCGCTAGAAAAGAAATACGGCCCCATGCCTCCTCTGCCCCCGCCAGAAGTTAAAAGACCGGCGTCTACCCAAATAAAAGCAGGTCTATAAAATATTTGTCGCCAGTGGTTGAAAAAAATAAACAACCAGTTTTGGATGATTTTTCGCCTCTGTTTTAAGCCTCTTTTTAGAAAAACAGCCCGAAAACAGAAAAGCCCCGCTCACTAGAGCGGGGCTTTTTGCTGCTTAAATTTTCAAGCATTCTCGCAATTCTGCCAAATCCTTTTAGCTTTGTGAGACATCTTTTTCAAGACTCCTTAAACTTGGCAAACGTATTAGACATTAACGGCCTGAGCAAACGCTACGGCAAGGTGCAAGCGCTCAACCAACTAAGCATTAAAGTGCCAGAGGGCAGCATTTACGGCTTGTTAGGCCCCAACGGCAGCGGCAAAACCACCACGCTGGGCATTGTGTTAGACGTAATTAACCCTAGCGCTGGCACGTTCACTTGGTTTGAGCAGCCGCTTTCTAAAAGCACCAAACGTCGCATTGGTGCGCTGCTAGAAACGCCCAACTTTTACCCCTACCTGAGTGGCGCCCAGAACCTACGCATCACCGCCGATGTAAAGCGCGTGGACCACGGCCAGATCGCCAAAACCTTAGACATGGTTGGCCTTTCTGCCCGCCAGCAAGATAAATTTAAAGGCTATTCTCTGGGCATGAAACAGCGGCTGGCCATTGGCGCGGCGCTTTTGGGCAACCCCGATGTTTTGGTATTAGACGAGCCCACCAACGGCCTAGACCCCGAGGGAATTGCTGAAGTTCGCCAATTGATCTTGTCCATCGCCCAGCAGGGCAAAACCATTTTACTGGCTAGCCACCTTTTAGACGAAGTGGAAAAAGTTTGCACCCACATGGCCGTTCTGCGCAACGGACACCTCAAGGCAGAGGGCCCAGTTTCTTCCCTCATGGTTGCCAATGACCAGGTTTTTATTAGCGGCGGGGCCGATGTAGACCAACTTCTACGCCTTGCCCAAAGTCTGCCTTTTGTAACCGAAGCCCACGCGCGCACCGGCCAAGTGCAGCTGGTTTTAACCCCCGGCACCGACAGCGCCGACCTCAACCGGGCCTTTTTTGCGCAGGGCATTGCCTTGGGCCAATTGACCGTGAAAAAGAAAAGCCTGGAAAGCCAGTTCCTGGAAATTATTAAAGCTGATTCTGCCTCATGACCTCGCTGTTAGCCATAGAACTTCGCAAATTAGTGCCTTACCGCACGTTTTGGGCCATTTTAGCCGTGTACGCCGCGCTCATGGTGTTGATTGTTTATTTCGGGAGCACCGTTACCATCAACGGCCAAAATGCGGGGGCGTCTTTTTACCAGTTTCCGGAATTCTGGAGCAAGCTGACCTATATTGCCAGTTATTTTAATCTGCTTTTGGGCATTTTGGTCATCATTTCCGTGACGGATGAGTACGCTTTCCGGACGCTTCGGCAGCAGGTGATAGATGGATATTCCAGGGCCAACGTGGTGCAGGCCAAATATTCTGTGGTGCTTTTGCTGGGAGCGGCTTGCGCGGTTTTTGTTTTTCTGCTGGGCTTGTTTTTTGGATCCGCCTACGGCGAAGCCGGCAAGGCCAGTAACATGTTTACCGGTGCGCCCGCCGTGGTGTATTACTTTTTGCAGGCGGTGGGTTACATGTCGCTGGCCATGGTATTTGGGTTTTGGATTAAGAAAAGCGGACCGGCCATTATTGCATTTTTACTATACAGCAAAGTAATAGAACCCATCATCCAATACAACGTGCCCGATGCCTTGGACCAATACTTTCCGATGAAAACGTTCTCGGCCCTTACGCCCATGCCCAGCAAAGAATTGTTTGAGATAGTAACGGGCGCGTCAGAATCGCTTTCTATGCCGGGAGCCGCCGCCCAAACTGTTCTTTACGTCACCCTGTTTTGTTTTATCAGCTATTGGCTGCTCCGGTCTAGAGATTTATAAACTAGCGTTTTCGGCGTGCTTTTGCAAAAACAGGTTTAAAACAGGAAGCCCCACCAACGTTGCGTTGGTGGGGCTTCCTGTTTTTAAAGCAGTAGTTACATGGATTTTTCTGCGGCCGAGAGACTGCTGAAATAGGCCACAATCTTAGCCAAATCTGGCAAGGATGTGTATTTCAGTTTCTGCTTTTTTACGTAGCTTTTCATCGTGGCTTTTTGTTTGCCGTAGAGCGTCTCCAAGTCTTTTTTAACGTTGCGCAACTCTTTTACTTTGCCGCTGGGTAATTGCACAAAAAAGATATCTGCCCGCTGGTCAACGTAATACGGCCCACCCCGGCTAGAACCGTAGCCGTACGGGTTGTAACTGCCGCGGTACATCTGGTCACGACTTACATCGCGCCGAGCCATGGTTTCGCGGCGGAGTAAACTGTAGCGCCCCAGCACAATTTGCTCAAAAAATGCCGGTGCCAGAAAATCGCTGTAATCGTTGCCCATGTTCCAGCGCTGGGTTACAAACACGCGGCGGTAGCGCCCGTCTTTTTCAACGCCCTCAAACCCCCGAACAGTCACCGCGGCATAGGCCGTCACAGCGCCATCGGGCTGGATCACTTTTATAAGGTCTTCGTTGCGATGGTAGGTAATTTTTCCGTTCACAGAATCGCCGGAAACTAGGTACACGCGGCCCAAAGCCCATTCATCTACCAAGCCCGAGGACTGCGCAGTCGCGTTGCCCGCCAGCAGCAATAACGCCGCTAAAAGACCATAAAGGGTATTTTTCTTCTTCATTTCGTTTCGTTTATCTACCAAGATTGTTCTGATTTTATTGCTTCATGCATCCATTAATAAGGCTGTGACCAGAGGCTAGAAAACGCGACGGACTTTTTCATAAAGTTGGTGCGCTTCTCTATTCTTTTTTCCTTATCGACCTATTAAGGACTACATCGTTCTAAAAACGGGTTGTTTTGTTTACACAGAAACACTTAGAAATGCAACACCGCCGCGAGCAGAAAAGTTTAGTACTTTAAAGCGAGGGAGAAAGTAATTATCAGAAAAGAAATTGTAGGATAAAGATGGCATCGGAAGAAAATACCTTCTTAATTATTTTTCTGTTTTAGGCCTGTTTTTGGAAAAACAGGCCTAAAACAGAAAAATATAAAGCTTTAAAATGCTTGCCCGAAATGGGAAACCATCGCGCCAAAAAAAATACACAAAAACCAGCCTTTAAAACAGTTACGGCGAAAGAAAAACTCTTTCGCCGTAACTGTTTTTACTTTTTTAGGATGGTGTGGCCCATCTTATCGCGCTTGGTGGCGAGGTAGCGCTGGTTGTGCTCATTGGGGACAATTTCAATGGGCAACTGCTCCACAATCTCTAGCCCGTAGCCAATTAAGCCGGTCCGCTTGCGCGGATTATTGGAGAGCAGGCGCATTTTGGTGACGCCTAAATCGCGTAAAATCTGAGCGCCCACGCCGTAATCGCGCTCATCGGTGCCAAAACCCAGTTGCAGATTGGCCTCTACGGTGTCTAGGCCCTGCTCTTGTAGTTTGTAGGCTTTGAGTTTGTTTAACAAGCCAATTCCGCGGCCTTCTTGGTTCATGTACACGATTACGCCTTTGCCTTCTTGTTCAATAATCTGCATGGCGCGGTGCAATTGCGGGCCGCAGTCGCAGCGGCAAGAGCCAAAAATATCGCCGGTTACGCAAGAAGAATGGAC
>JBBSSO010000261.1:0-4064 GCA_038241905.1 Cytophagales bacterium
AGCGTTGGAAAGAAGATTTTTCTCCTATTGATGCCGAGTTGGGCGGTTACGTGAGCACTTTTTACAACAAAGCCTACCTGCGCCACCTCATGCACGCCACCGAAATGCTGGGCGCCCAAATTGCCAGCGTGCACAACCTTACGTTCTACCTCTGGCTGGTAGGCCAAGCGCGGGAGCAAATTATTGCTGGTACGTTTAGTGCTTGGAAAGACGTAATGGTAAAAAAGTTAATGACACGGTTGTAACGAAGAAAAGAAAGGGTGAAAATCTTAGATAAATACATTCTTCAGAAGTTTTTGACCACGTTTGTGTTTGTGGTCATCATCTTGATTGCCGTCATCTGCGTGATTGACTTTGTGGAGAAGAATGATGATTTCTTGCAACACAAACTGCCGGTAAAAGTCATCTTGGTTGACTATTACATGAACATGATTCCGCACTACATCAACATGCTGAGCCCCATTACGGTGTTTATTGCAACGGTGTTTGTAACGGCTAAATTGGCTTCGCATACTGAGATTGTGGCCATTCTGAGCAGCGGAGTTTCCTTTAAACGGCTGCTGGTGCCCTACATTATGGGCTCTGTGGTGATTGGTATTTTTATCTTCTTTTTTGCGTCTTACGTTATTCCGCAGGCTAACAAAACCCGAGTGGCTTTTGAGATTAAATACGTTAAAAACCCCTACACTTTTGAGGGCCGCAACGTGCATTTCCGGATTGGGCCAGAAACGTATGCTTACTTAGAAAGCTATAACAACCACGCCAATGTGGGCTACAAATTCAGCCTAGAAACCATCCGGAAGCAAGAATTACTGCGCAAACTTACCTCAGAATCTATCCGCTGGGACAGCACCAAGCAGAAATGGCACATGGACAGTTATACCTTGCGCACGTTTGCGGGCGACAAAGAAACCATTCAATACGGTAATTCAGTAGACACCACGCTGAACATGCTGCCCAAAGATTTTGCCAGCACGTACCGCCTCAAAGAAACCCTTACCAACGCCGAGTTAAACGAGGTTATTGATGAAAAACTCTTGCGCGGTTCCACCGATGTGGCCATGTACATGACCGAGAAATATGAGCGCATGAGTTATCCGTTTGCCATTACGGTGCTCACCATTATTGGCGTTATTCTTAGTTCTAGAAAAGTGCGGGGTGGCGTGGGTTTGCAAATTGCCTTGGGGTTTGTGCTAGCGTTTGTGTTCATTATTTTTGTAATGATGAGCCGAAGCCTGGCCTCCGTGGGCGGAATTCCGCCGCAAGTAGCCGCTTTTATTCCGCTGGCCGTCTTTACAGTTATTGGCTTGGTACTTTACCGAACTGTTCCGCGGTAGCGCTTGAATTGACTGTTAAGCGAAGTGTGTTTTAGGCCTATTTTTCTAAAAACAGGCCTAAAACAGCCCAAACTTCTACCTGATTATTTATCCATTTTCCACCCTCGATTTTAAAAAAATTGCCCCGGTTTAAAAACTATTTAGAACTGCATTTTATCATCTTGCTGTGGGGGTTTACGGCCATTCTGGGTAAGCTCATTTCTATTCCGGCGGTTGAATTGGTCTTTTACCGGACGTTAATAGCGGCTCTGGCCTTGGCCGTGTACATAAAGCTGCGCAAACAGTCCTTGAAAATTGGGCGGGGCAACATTCTTAAAATTGCGGGCGTGGGCGTGCTCATTGCAGCGCACTGGATTTTGTTTTTCGCGTCAGCGCGGGTTTCTTCCGTTTCTATCAGTTTGGTGGGTTTGGCCACGGCTAGCCTCTGGACTTCGTTGCTGGAACCTCTCATGACCCAGAAGAAAGTAAAGCCGTACGAAGTGGCCTTGGCTTTTTTGGTGATGGGCGGCATTTACGTCATTTTCCGGTCTGAGTTTGACCACGCGCTGGGCCTTTCCATGGCAGTAGGTTCTGCTTTTCTGGCATCGGTGTTTACCATTATCAACAGCAACCTCACCCAAAAACACGCGTCCACCACAATCACCTGCTACGAAATGGCCGGAGCCTGGCTGACCACCCTGCTTTTTCTACCATTTTATCGCGAATTCTTTACTGATACCGGCACCTTGCAATTCGCTTTAACAGGAATGGATGTGCTGTGGCTGGGCATTTTGGCCTTGGTGTGCACCGTTTACGCATATACGGGCGCCGTGCGGCTGATGCAGAAGTTCAGCGCCTACACCGTAAATCTGTCCGTAAACCTAGAGCCCGTGTATGGCATTTTGTTGGCGCTCCTTATTTTTAAAGACGATGAAAAAATGTCAGAAGGTTTTTACTACGGCACCGCTATTATTTTGCTGAGCGTTTTTCTGCATCCTATTATAGAGTCAATTCTGGAACGGCAGCAGCGCAAACTAAAGAGCCCCTTGCCAAATTGAGTAACCCTCCGGGAACGGGACGTTTTCGGCCTGTTTTTCAGAAAACAGACCAAAAACAGCAGAGCCAGAACCCGTCATTGCCGCATAAACCGCGCCCATGGCATACAACTGGTTTTTGAGTGCGGGCAGCGCGGGATATTTTGGAAACAGGCTGGCCTCAAAATCATTGACAAGTTGGTCTTTCCAGGTAGAAACATCTTGGGCCAGCACCGTTCTTAACTCTTGATCTGGCTGCCGGGGCGTAACACCGGCGTACGCTTGCGCCGTGCTGATGGACAAATTGGGGTACACCAACATCACGTAAAATCCGGCCAAATCAAGTGAAATATCTTCTAGCACATCACCTTTCTCGCGGGCCAGCGCGGGTTGGTTTTTGATGAAGAAAGCGCAGTCGGAACCCAGTTGGCGGGCGTAGTTTTGCAACGTTTCATCGGGCAGTTTTAGCCCGAAGCTGGTGTTCAGTATTTTGAGGGTAAAGGCTGCATCGGCGGAGCCGCCGCCCAAACCCGCGCCCATGGGAATTACCTTGTGCAGGTGCATCTGGATAGGCGGCAACGAATGGTTTTTTTGGAGCAACTCGTAGGCTTTCCAGCACAGGTTCTGCTTGGGGTTGCCAGGCACCACCAAGCCCGATGTGGTGAAGGTAGCAGCGCCGGTGGTGGGCAAAATTTCCAAGGCATCAGACCAACCTACTGGGTAAAAACAGGAAACCAGGTTATGAAACCCGTCGGGCCGCTTTTCTACCAACTGCAGGCCCAGGTTAATCTTGGCGTTCGGGAACTGGATCATGGGTGCAAAGGTATTGCTTATCCGTTCTCGGTGGTTAGTTTTCCGCGGCCTGTTTCTATCCTATGTTTTTTTTACGATAACCCGTAACTGTTTTAGGCCTATTTTTGCAAAAACAGGTCTAAAACAGATGGCTTATTTGAAGGCTTGCTACAAAAAATATCAAGTTGATTTTTAGACGATGCCAACCGTCATTCTTAACTAAAAAAACGTTTCTTTAAACGTAATAATTGGCAACCGATTAACATGTATTTACCCACCGGAAAACGTATTCTTGACCTCGTTCTGGCCGGCACGGCTTTGCTGCTGCTGTGGCCGGTGATGGTGTTGGTGGCGGCCGCTCTTTGGGTAGATTTGCGCGGAAACGTGCTGTTCCGGCAACCGCGCCCGGGCTTGCACGGAAAGCCTTTTCTGTTTCTCAAGTTCAGAACAATGACCAACGCCCGCAACCAACACGGGCAACTTTTACCCGACGCTCAGCGCCTGACCAAACTGGGTTCCTTTCTCCGGAAAACTTCTTTAGACGAATTGCCCCAGCTCCTCAACGTGCTGCGCGCCGACATGAGCGTGGTAGGTCCCCGGCCTTTGCTGATGGAATATTTGCCGCTTTACTCACCCCAACAAGCGCGGCGACATCTGGTAAAACCCGGCATTACGGGCTGGGCGCAAATCAACGGCCGCAATCTGCTGCTTTGGGAAGAAAAGTTTACCTTTGATGTCTGGTACGTAGACCACGTTTCGTTTACCTTAGATTTTCAAATTATCTGGCGCACCGTCCGGCATTTGTTTAAGCCCACCGGAATTTCGGCGCCCGGCACGGCTACCATGCCGCGCTTTACGGGCTCAACGCACCAACCATGACACCAGAAAAAATTGTGATTGTAGGCACCGGCGGCCTCGGCCG
>JBBSSO010000262.1:0-4042 GCA_038241905.1 Cytophagales bacterium
ATTTGGGATTAGCCCGTTTGGTATATGGAAGAACGGAGTGCCCCAAGGGATTATCGGGATGGACGCCTATAATGTAATTTATGCAGACCCTGTCAACTGGCTGGAAAATAAATACGTGGACTATCTTACTCCGCAGTTATATTGGAAAATTGGGGGTAGCCAAGATTTTAGAAAACTAATAAATTGGTGGTCAGACCAAGTGTACGCCCATGATCGTCATCTTTATACAGGCCATATTTTAAGTAAAACCGGCTATACCGCTGATGAAGTTCCTAACCAGATTGCCATGACCCGTGAGCCGCAGTACCGTGTGAAAAATTCACTGGGCAGCGTGCATTTCCGGTCTGCGCTCATTAACAACAACACCAATGGGATCCGAAGTCGGATGCGGGACATCATTTACAAATACCCTTCTATACCGCCTTTAATGGAATGGAAGCAGGGCGAAGCTCCAGCGACTCCTACCAATGTAACCACTACCAAAAACGAACAAACGGGGGTTTATGAGATTTCTTGGACTAGAAACCCGGCCAACACGCATGAATTTAAACGCTATGTAGTATATGCTCTTGGTAATCAGACGCCTGCTAATTCCTCAGAAATTGCGGATGGTTCTGTCAGAGCGCTTACGGCAGATGAGTCTACCAGCATTTCTTCGTTTGATTTGCCGATGGGCGCCTCAAAATTTGTAATTACTGAACTAAGCCCTGCTAACCGAGAAAGTGCGCTCAGCCAAGTAGTTACCATTTTGAAAACCGAAGCTGGCCCAAGCACGCCACTTATTGTCATGCCTACAGATATAAACAGCGGTTCTACTAACAACCTGGCTCGTTTTCAGTGGACTGGCACTTCAGATGTGCAAGGCTTTCATTACCAGTGGGCTACCAATCCTAGTTTTGATAACCCAATAGAAGACAACAACAGCGTTGCGAGCGCTACTACTTCTAAGATTTTCCAAAACTTACAGAGCGGAGTTAAGTATTACTTCCGTTTAAGAGCTAGAAACGGTTACAGCTGGAGCGATTGGACTACCACATATTCTTATGAGTTATGGCCAAGCAGCATCGCCAACGTGTTGGCTGAGAACAAGGTTTCTGTGTATCCTAACCCAACCACGGGTCCTATTTTGGTAGATTTTACCTTACCCAAAGGTGGCACCGTGCGGGCAGATCTTTTCTCTCCCGAAGGACAGCGCAAAGTGAAAGGCGTTACCAAGAAATATTACGCCGGCGATCATACGTTAAAAGTGTTCCATGGCAAATTAGTACCTGGTATCTATGTGCTACGTTTGCAAATCAATGGCTTAACCAGCACCCACCGCGTAGTTATTCTTTAGTTCGATTAACTGCCTAGTTCAATGTCCTGTTTTGGACCTGTTTTTCAAAAAACAGGCCTAAAACAGGACATTTTTTTTGTGCTTTTTTTACGAATACGTTACCCAAACATTCCAGATCGTCCCCCTTTGAAGGGGGTAGGGGGATGAAAACGCATCTAGAAAAGAAAGTGATTTAGCCCAAAATCAAACAATTATAAAACATAAAAGCCTACCAAACAGCCATCTACAAATAGCTATACCACCACTTTACCAACCAATAAGTAATTCTCCGCTTCGCCAGATTCAGCAACGCTTTTAAGAACGATATTCCGTCTTTCAAGAAAATGCTTGACGTAGGCCTCTAGAAAAAGTTTATCTGCCAATATCCCCAACGGGCCTAGCGGCGATGTGTAATCGAAAGTTTCTGTGATGTGGGTGAGAGCCGGAGAAACAGCTGTAAAACGATGCTCATGTCTAAACCGTTTAAAAGCTCCGCGCACCATTTCATCCACAAAAAAGTGGGGCCGGTCGCAAAGGGTAATGATGGAGGTGAGTTTCTGTTTAACGCCAAAATGGACCGCTTGCCAAGTCACGGTTTCGCCCAGGTCAATTAATCCGGATACTACGCCGGCCACCGCTTTTTCTTGGGTTTGAGCCGTGGAAACCTGATGCAAATCAATACTTCTAGATAAATCAAAACAGACTTCTACCGATGCGTGTATAGTTGTTTCTAAATGAATTCTGGGCATGGACGTTTTTGTAAGAAGCTGTTTTAGGCCTCTTTTTACAAAAACAGGCCTAAAACAGCTCTAGAAACTATCTAAAAAATATTTCTCAATCGACATCGCTACGCCATCTGCCGTGCTAGCCGGGGCAATTTCCTGAGCAACTGCTTTTACTTCAGTGCGTGCGTTCCCGACGGCAATTCCTAGTCCCACGGCTTGCAACAAATCCATGTCATTGTAATTATCACCAAAGGCGATGACCTCGTGCATCCCGAAGTTAAAGTTTTGCTTTAAAAGTAGGTCTAAGGCGGTGGCTTTACTCACCGAGCGGGGCGCTAATTCCAAGTAAGTGGCTTTAGATTTGTAGATGAAAATTTCATGGCCTACTTTATCCTCTAAGCTTTGCGCCAGAGCTTCTATCTCCTCTTCAGGACCCATACACATTATTTTGTGTGCGCCAGAATTGGTCTTTCCCCAATCTAAAAGAATATCAGCTAAGGCTGAGATGGTTGGAAAAACAAGCGTGTTTCGCGTTTCGCGGGCAGTCCATTGGTCGAGTTGGGGGGCAAACCAATTATCGTTTTGGTACAGGCTAATATGGACTTGCGTACCTTGGGCCAACCCAACCACTGTCTGGCAAATTTCCAATGGAATCTGGACGGAAGCCAATATCGCTGGAGGATTTTTATCGTCAGCAAAATCCAGGATGAGGCCGCCGTTGTAGCAAATTAACGGCTGGTGCAGAATTCCCAAATCTTGTTGCAAATGCCGCATAGCTTTGGGCATGCGAGACGAGGCCAATAAAACGGGCACTGCGGTAGGCAATTCTTTAATGACGGAAATAGTTTTGGCGGAAAGCACGCGCTCCGCGTTGAGCAACGTGCCGTCAATATCGGTGCAAATAGCGCGGTAAGGCCGTGGAGACAAATTATTTAAGGGCATTGTAAAGGACTTCAATAGGATGGAGGGCTTTACGCGCCGTTCCATCCTGAATTTGGTGTCGGCAACTGGTGCCAGGCGCGGCAATAATTACGCTTTCAGGCAACTGCCGAACAGTCGGAAATAAAACCAATTCGCCCACAGCCATGGAGACGTCATAATGCTCTTCTTCGTAACCAAACGAGCCCGCCATGCCGCAGCAACCAGATGGAATGACTTCTACTTTATAATTAGCCGGCAAACTAAGCATCTGCTGGGTGTAAATCATTGAAGAAAGTGCTTTCTGATGGCAATGGCCTTGTATTTTTATAACTCTCTCATCGTCCTTAAAAATATCTTTTTCAAGATTTTTGTTGATGATTTCGCGAGCGATGAACTCGTCAAACTGCAGGCAATTAACAGAAAGTTTTAGCGCGTCTTCTTCCTGCTCCGGACCAACTAAATCTAAATATTCATCGCGGAACGTGAGAATACAAGAAGGTTCAATGCCCACCAGCGGGGTTTCTGCCGAGATAAGATTCTTGAGCAAAGCCACGTTTTTCTGAGCCAGTTTTTTGGCGTCGCGCAAAAGACCTTTGGATAGGTACGTGCGTCCGCTTTCTTCGTGCTTCGGAATTTCTACTTCGTAGCCCAGATGCTCCAACAGCAAAACCGCTTTTATCCCGATGTGGGTGTCATTGTAATTCGTGAATTCATCGCAGAACAAATACACTTTCTTCCGGAACGTTTTACCGACCTGCGCGCGCTTTTTCTGGTGTTTTATAAACCAATGCTGCAAAGTAGTTTCATGCAGAAGCGGGATGGACCGCTTCTGCGCAAAACCCATCATTTTCTTGGCCAAAGATGCCGTTACCTTGTTACTAAAAACAAAGTTGTACGCAAACGGTGCTATTGAAGCCAGTTGGTTAGCCTTCGTGAAATTGCCCACCATGCGGGTGCGGAAAGGCACGCCGTTGGCATCATAATAATGCTGTAAAAACTCGGCCTTTAGTTTGGCCACATCCACGTTAGACGGGCATTCAGATTTGCAACCTTTGCAGGAAAGGCACAAATCCATGGCTTC
>JBBSSO010000263.1:0-4029 GCA_038241905.1 Cytophagales bacterium
TGGCAGATTGAGCGGTTGGCGCCGTAAGCGTTAGCTTTCTGTTTTCGGCTTGTTTTTACAAAAACAGCCCGAAAACAGAAACAATAAAGATGAAAATTTAAGCCTATTGATATAAGAAATAATATCAGTTTGCAAGGTGGGCGAGAACAACAAAATCCGTAAATCTGACAAACTAAGTCTAATATTTAGGAAGTTAAAATCTTCATCGACCTTGAATAATTAACCTGTTTTTGACCTATTATTACAACAACAGTATTAAAGCATGTTTAAATTTGTCTTTTGCGCTACAAACAGGCGTCAAAAGAACCTGACTTCGCTTTTTTCTCTCACCATAGCGCTGCTATGTTGCGGTAATGGCACACCCCGAATGCTTTCGGGGAAACGCTTCGTCAGAACCTTTCGCTTCCTGTTTTCGCCGGCAAAATCAAAACTTAAACAAGCTCTTAAAACAAACCATGGCCGAGATTCTCCCCATTAAAGGTTTTCGCTATAATTCTAAGCTGCCTTTTTCTATAGATGCGCTCACCTCGCCCCTGTTTGATGTGGTGTCTGTGAAGCAGCGGCAGGCCTTGTACCGGAATGCGTACAACAGCATTCACCTCTCCGTACCGCCCGGTCCGGACCCCGCCGAAAGTGCGCACCGGACGGTTGAGCACTGGAAAAAAACCGGAATTATTGCCCAAGATGCGCTGCCCGGTATTTACGTGTATTACCAGTATTTTACGTTACCCGGCTCTGACCGCGAGTATTGTCGGAAAGGATTTCTAGCGCATATAAAGTCGTACGCTTGGGATGAAAACGTGGTGCTGCGGCATGAAAACACCATTCCGGCCTCGGTCAACGACCGAATTGAATTGCTAGAACGCACTCAAATGCACACCAGCGCCACCCACGGATTGTACACCGATGCGGGGTTTTCTCTGGAGCCTTTTATGGATGAAAGCATAACCTCACCGATTTACGTTTCTGAAGATTACCAAGGCGTGCGCGATGTGTTGTCAGTTATTCATGACGCCGTCGTTATTCAGAAGTTTGTCGATTACCTCCAGACTCAAAAAATTATTTTGGCAGATGGCCACCACCGGTACGAGGGTTC
Organism: Cytophagales bacterium; assembly: GCA_038241905.1. Taxonomy (GTDB): domain Bacteria; phylum Bacteroidota; class Bacteroidia; order Cytophagales; family Hymenobacteraceae; genus Nibribacter. The sequence continues at coordinate 1,097 of JBBSSO010000263.1, forward strand.
TCTGGCTTATCGGCAGAAAATGCTGGCGGCAAATCCATCGGCCACCGGCCAAGAAGGTTTTAATTACCATCTGATGTACCTGACGAATGCCTGCTCTGATGATCTCCGGATTTTGGCCACGCACCGGTTATTAGATGATTTACCGCTAGCGCCGGATGTTTTTTTGGAGAAGTTGGAAGCGTATTTTACGGTATCGCCCATTGAGGAACCGTATGACATGAATGAGATAATTGCGGGCAAAAAATGGACCTTTGGTGTTTATTTAAAAGGGCAAGCGTATAAAGCACAACTAAAACCAGAAGTGCACGAACAATTAGAATGGGATTTGCCCATCGAGGTCAAAAACCTAGATTTAACCGTGCTTCATTTCTTTATTTTGGAAAAAATTTTGGGCATCGGCGCGCAGGAACAACGTCAGTTAGAAGGCCTCACCTACGTCCGGAATTATGCGGCGTGTTTAGACCGCGTCAATTCTGGAACCTGTGATTTAGCGCTCATCACCAACGAGGTTAAAATGGAAGAAGTGAAACGTGTTTGCGCTTCTGGGGCTGTTATGCCCCCAAAATCTACGTTTTTCTACCCGAAAGTAATTTGTGGTTTTCTTTTTAGCTCCATCAAAGAAAATGAATTTAACTAAAAAATACATTCTGGCATCAGGCTCGCCGCGCCGGAAAGAATTGCTCACCAACTTGGGTCTTACGTTTACTACCAAGGTAAAAGACGTAGATGAAACGTATCCGCCAGAGTTGGAGCGCGCCGAGGTGGCCGAGTACTTGGCCGCTCACAAAGCCAGCGCTTACCGACAGGATCTTGCGTCTGAGGATGTAATTATTACCGCCGATACCATTGTTTGCTTGGATGATAAAATCTTAAACAAACCATACGACCACGCCGAAGCAACCCGCATGTTAACCCAACTTTCTGGCCGGAGCCACGAAGTTTATACTGGCGTTTGCCTGTTAAGTCTGGAGAAAAGCGTGGTTTTCCATGCAGAAACCACCGTTCATTTCCGGGACTTAACTCGTGATGAAATAGATTATTACGTGAACACTTACAAGCCATTTGACAAAGCTGGCGCATATGGGGCGCAAGATTGGCTGGGCATGGTGGGAATTGAACGGATGGAAGGTTCTTATTTTAACGTGATGGGCTTGCCCGTACACCGCCTTTACACTGAGTTACTGGATTTTTAGGTAACCAAAATTGGAGAAGGTCTTAATTTGTTTTTCTGTTTTCGGCCTGTTTTTTAAAAATTAGGCTGAAAACAGGAACGGTTCAGCGAAGACTTGTCAAAGAGATTTTAAGGATAAATCCTCACTTTTGTAATTGAGTTAAAGTCATATTACTCTAAAGATATATGGTCTGTTTTAGGGCTGTTTTTGCAAAAACAGCCCTAAAACAGACCATATATCTTTAAAACCTGAAACTAACTGAAACTGCTTCCCTAGAATAATCTGAAAAATATTACTTAAAGTTTTCCTTTAATTCATCCACCGCAATGGCCGGTGCTACACCTTTATATAAAATACGATACACCGCCGAGGTAATGGGCATTTTGACCTGCAAGGCCAGGTTTAGTTCATAAATACTTTGCACAGCATAATATCCTTCGGCTACCATGTTCATTTCAATCTGGGCAGATTTTACGGTATAACCGCGACCAATCATGTTACCAAACGTCCGGTTCCGGCTGAACTGGGAATAAGCCGTAACCAGCAAATCGCCGAGATACGCGCTGCCTTTTAAATCGCGGGTCAACGGCACTTTGGCCTCCAGAAAGCGTTCAATTTCCGCCATCGCGTTAGATACCAAAACCGCCTGAAAATTATCACCGTAATTTAAGCCGTGGGCAATGCCGCATGCCAGCGCGATGATGTTTTTCATGACCGCACAATACTCAATGCCGTCAATGTCTGCTAACGGATTCGCTTTTACGTACCGGTTCCGCAGCAAGCCGCAGAAGTGCTCTGCCCGGTCAAGGTCTTTTGAGCCGATGGTTAAGTAAGACTGTTTTTCCAGGGCTACTTCTTCGGCGTGGCAAGGCCCGGCAATCACGCATTGGCGCTCAGCCGGCACTTGGTACTGTTGCTCCAGAAAATCAGTGATCAACACGTTCTCCACCGGAATCATACCCTTAATAGCCGACACCAAAGTTTTGCTTTTAAAAGCGTCTTGGGGCAGCTGGCGCAGCGCTTGTTGGACAAAAGCCGCAGGTACTGCCAGAATTACCCAATCGGCTTGGGCAACTGTTTCTGGCAGATTGTTGGATGCAAAAACGTAGTCCAGGTCAAATTTTACCCCGCTAATATAGCGCGGATTGTGGCCGTACTTTTGCAAATGGACCACATCTTCCTGGTTGCGCAGCCACCAATGTACCGTGGCCTTGTTCTCAGACAAAATCTTAACCAAAGCGGTAGCCCAACTGCCACCTCCTATCACCGCTATTTTTTCCAAATCTCCGTTATTTAGTCGTCTTCTGGTTTTTCATTCGCCATAGTCTGGCTTAAGGCTTTCTCATCTTTCACGGAGATTAAATCGCCATCCTTCAATTGTTTAGAGACTGCCCGGAAAGGTCCAGAAATTACTTCTTGACCAGCTTTTAAGCCAGAAAGAACTTCTATGTTGTCAAAATCGCTAATGCCGGTTTTAACTTTCACCATTTTAGCTTTGCCTTTATCGTTTACAAAAACCACTTCTTCTGGCCGCTCAGCAGGTTTCACGGGAGCGTTGGTGTTTACTGCTTTTGAGGCATTTTCTTCCGTAGTTTCTGTTTTGCCTTTGCTGTCTTTCATTCGGGTAGTAACCGCGGCTAAAGGAACGGAAAGCACGTTGGATTTTTGTTTGGTAATAATATCAACAGATGCCGTCATACCCGGCCGGAAAGGCGTTCTGCCATTTTTAGCAATCAGGTCTTGGTAAGATTCATTTATCAA
>JBBSSO010000264.1:0-4023 GCA_038241905.1 Cytophagales bacterium
AGCGCTGCTATGTTGCGGTAATGGTACACCCCGAATGCTTTCGGGGAAACGCTTCGTCAGAACCTTTCGCTTCCTGTTTTCGCCGGCAAAATCAAAACTTAAACAAGCTCTTAAGCGAACATTCGTAGCAACTTTGCAACCGTGCAGGCTTGCCCAATTCTCGAGTTACGAAGCGTATCACTTTCACTACGCAAACGCTTTCCGCAAGTAATTCTCCCCAAAGCTGTTTTAGGCTTGTTTTTCCAAAAACAGGCCTAAAACAGAAAGGCCACCGTTGCAAAACGGTGGCCTTTCTAGTGAAATCTTTAGAAGCAAACTATTCCCGCACAATACTTAATTTAATCATGTTGGCTCGTTTCTTTTCCATTACCGGCATAGACCCGATGTTGATGAACGCATCGCCGATTTTCAAATGGCCCGCTTTTACCAGAATCTCCTTCAGGTCGTTGATCGTGTCATCGGTAGAAACAAAACGGTCGTAATAATAGCCTCTAATGCCCCAAACCATGTTCAGGGTGTTCAGCAAAACGCGGTTGTCGGTGAAAACAAAAATGTTGGCCTTCGGCCGATGTTTGGCTACCTGAATGGCGGTGTATCCAGATTTGGTAAGACCAATCAGGGCTTTGGCGTTGGTGTCGCGGGCCAAGCCTACGGCGCTAGCTACCACGGTATCGTTTAAGAAAGAAGGCGACTCAGGATCATACACAAAGTTGCGGTAATATAAGTCTGCTTGGGCTTCAACGGAATGAATAGTGCGGTTCATGCTCCGGATGGTCTCAATCGGGTACATTCCAGCTGCCGTCTCGGCACTCAACATTAAGGTATCGGCTCCGTCCATAACGGCGTTCGCCACGTCGTTGGTTTCGGCGCGGGTAGGGCGGGGGCTGGTAATCATACTTTCCATCATCTGGGTAGCCACAATTACGGGCTTACCCACGGCGTTGCATTTCTCCACAATCATTTTCTGCAACATGGGTACGTCTTCCATGCCAATCTCCACGCCCAAATCGCCGCGGGCAACCATAATGGCATCTGAGGCAGCAATAATGCTGTCAATGTTGCGGATTGCTTCTGGTTTTTCAATCTTGGCCACTACGCGGGCGTCTTTGCCGCGCTCGGCAATAATGCGTTTGATTTCATGAATGTCTTCCACCTTCCGCACAAACGAAAGGGCAATCCATTCTACATCGTTGTCTAACCCAAAATGCAGGTCTTGAATATCTTTTTCGGTTAATGATGGCGCGGTTACCACAGTGTCAGGCAGGTTAATGCCTTTGCGCGGTTTCACTACGCCGCCGTACACCACTTCGGTTTCTACTTCCAGGTCGCCGTCAGTACTAATAACAGTTACTTCTAGTTTGCCATCGTCAATTAAAATAGCATCACCAGGTTTTACGTCCTGCGCCAGGCGGGTGTAGCTGGTAGAAAGACGGTCGGCGGTGCCGATGGAATTATCGCAAACAATTTTAAGACGCTGGCCGGCCACAATCTCCACGGCCCCGTCCAAAACATCGTTAATCCTAATTTTAGGGCCCTGTAAGTCTTGCAGCAAGCAAATGTTGAGGTTTTTAGCAGCGTTGATTTCGCGTACGTGCTTAATTACCTTTAAATGGTCAGCGTGGGTGCCGTGTGAAAAGTTTAAGCGGAAAACATCTACCCCTTCGGTTATAAGCGCGCGCAAAACTTCTGGCGAGCTACTGGCAGGGCCAACGGTGGCAATAATTTTTGTTTTCTTAAAATCGGTAATCATAGTCTAAAAAAGGAGATTTTCTTTATGTCGTAAGCAATGGGGGTCAAAGGCCCGCACGTATTGCACCAAAGGGACGGCATTTAAATTGCCGAGCAGTTCTTTCTGTAAATGGTCTAAACCGCCAGAAACCTGAATCACGTAATCATATTCCTTAATATCCGGAACCAGATAAGGAGAAGAAAGCGTACTGGCACCCACAGACCGGTTCCGGAGCATCCGGAACGTGCCGTGCTCAGCGCAATGCAGGTAGTTAGAAATAACCAGGCGGCCTTTGTTCAGGAAATCAAGGCAAATATCGGTCTGTTTGATTAACCGGATTCTAAAATACTTATTTAGAGCCCAGGCCAGCGTGTGCTCTTTACTAGAAGACACAACGCCATAAATATCGAAATCAAAATCATGCTCAACCTCTAAACGGAAAGATTTCATAGACGGGAGCAGGCGGACCTGGCTTTTGGGTTCAATTGGCAATTTAGAGAAGGGATTCCGAATCGCAAGTATGAAAGGGGTAAAAGTACTAGATTTAAACTATTGCACCCAAATTGTTTGCCATTGTGTTGGCAAATCCATTTCTTTGCACAGTGTTATAAAAAACTTCTAAAAAAATGTCAGAAATCGCAGAAAAAGTAAGAGCTATCATCATTGATAAATTAGGCGTTGAAGAATCTGAGGTAACGCCTGAGGCCAGCTTTACGAATGACCTGGGCGCAGATTCTCTTGATACTGTAGAATTGATCATGGAATTTGAGAAAGAATTCAATGTATCTATTCCAGATGATCAGGCAGAGAACATTGCTACTGTAGGTCAAGCGATTAGCTACCTAGAAGAGCACGCCAAATAGGCGGTTGTTTTCGTATTTTATTGATCCAAATTTACCTTAGTAATACAGGTACTTTTCCGCTATTAGCAGTATATGGAGCTTAAGAGAGTTGTTGTAACTGGCCTTGGTGCTATTACCCCTTTGGGGCGATCTGTTGCAGAATACTGGGATGGTCTGGTAAATGGTGTGAGCGGAGCCGCTCCCATTACGCGCTTTGACGCATCTAAATTTAAGACAAAGTTTGCCTGCGAAATTAAGGGATATGATCCTGAGCAGTATTTTGAAAGAAAAGAGGGCCGTAAAATGGACCTCTTTTCTCAATTTGCTGTGATTGCCGCTGACCAAGCAGTAACAGATGCCAACTTGATGGACGAGTCTTTAGACAAAGACCGCATTGGTGTTATCTGGGGCTCTGGTATTGGTGGCTTGCGTACGTTCCAAGAGGAGTGCGTTGCTTTCGCCAACGGCGATGGTACGCCCCGGTTTAATCCGTTCTTCATCCCTAAGATGATTGCGGACATTAGCGCCGGTCACATCTCTATCAAGTACGGTTTTAGAGGCCCTAATTTTGTAACTGTTTCGGCCTGCGCATCGGCAACCAACGCCTTAATTGACTCCTTCAACTACATCCGTTTAGGAATGGTTGACGTGGTGATGAGTGGTGGTTCTGAGGCAGCTATTACCGAGGCAGGTGTTGGCGGATTTAATGCTTTAAAAGCCCTTTCTGAGCGCAATGACTCCCCGGCAACCGCTTCTCGTCCGTTTGACAAGGATCGAGACGGGTTTGTTTTGGGCGAGGGTGCTGCGGCAATTGTGCTGGAAGAATACGAGCACGCCAAAGCGCGTGGCGCTAAGATTTACGCTGAGATAATTGGCGGCGGCATGTCAGCAGATGCGTACCACATTACGGCCCCGCACCCAGACGGGTTAGGTGCCCGCAACGTGATGCTCAATGCTTTAAAAGATGCCGGCCTCAAGCCAGAAGATGTGGATTACATTAACGTGCACGGCACTTCTACGCCTTTGGGTGATGTAGGAGAAATAAAGGCCATTGAAAACGTTTTTGGAGAACACGCTTACAACCTCAACATCAGTTCTACCAAGTCCATGACGGGTCACTTGCTAGGAGCCGCCGGAGCCATTGAGGCTGTTGCGTCTATCTTGGCTATCAAGAATGGCATCATTCCGCCTACCATCAACCACACCACCGACGACGACGCGTTTAACCCTAGGTTGAACTTTACCTTTAACCAAGCCCAGAAACGGGATGTTAACGTGGCGTTGAGTAATACGTTTGGTTTTGGCGGGCACAATACTTCAGTCATTTTCCGCAAATTTGTTGATTAACATTGAGTCCTATTCGGCCGGTAATCCGTGTCTTTAGTAAGTTCTTTTACAAAGACAAAGCATTTGTGAAGGCCATTGCCCAGATTACGGGCTTGGCCCCAGACA
>JBBSSO010000265.1:0-4022 GCA_038241905.1 Cytophagales bacterium
GCAATGCCGCTGGTAGCCACGGCCACGTCGGTTTGCAGCAGTTGGCGCACGCCTTCGGCCATTTGCTTAACGGTTTCTTCGCTAACGGCTCCGTGCTGGGCCAGCGTTTGGGGACTTACGTGCAGTTGCGCGGTTTTAACGTCGTTGCTGTACGCCACCACGCTGCCCTTATAATACGCTGATGCTCCGGGCACGCTGCTTAGTTTGTGAGCCACCATCCCGCCGGTGCAACTTTCGGCGGTGGCGATGGTGAGGTGGTGGGCTTGGAGCATTTGCCCTACGGCTTCTTCCAGAGATACTTCGCCGTAGGCGAAGATATGGCGGGGAATTAAGGCTGTAAGTTGGTTAATTTGAATTTGCATCTGGGTTTCCAAATCTTTTTCTTCATCAGCAACGCCCGTTAAGCGCAAGCGCACGCCTGCCACATTGGGCAAATACGCTAGCTTGAGGTTGGCGGGCAGTTCGTCTTCCCATTCGGCAATTTCTTCGGCCAGAAACGACTCTCCAATCCCGATGGTTTGCACAACTTTGTGCATAATATGCGGCAATTGAAAGTGCTTTTTTAGGTGCGGCAACACGGTCTGGGTCATCATGGGCTTCATTTCAAAGGGCACGCCCGGCATAGAAAATAGGAGCGCGCCTTGCTCTTGAAACAGCATGCCCGGCGCGGTGCCCAGCGTATTGCGGACGGGCGTGCAGGTGGCCGGTAAAAAAGCCTGCTGCCGGTTTACTTCTAGCATGGGGCGGTTAAAGCGCTTAAAAATGGCTTCTACATCGTCTAAAGAAGGTTGGTGCAGTTGCAGGTCGGTTTTGAAATACTCCGCCAGCGTGTGTTTGGTTAGGTCGTCTTTGGTGGGGCCCAAACCGCCCGTCATCAACACCACGTCAACGTTCGCCAAGGCTTGGGTAAGCGCATGGCAAATGGCGGCTTTATCGTCTGAGATGCTGGTGATTTGTTTTACCCGGATGCCAATTTTACCCAGTTCCTCGCCCATCCAGGCGGAGTTGGTGTCAATGACTTGGCCGTACAGAAGTTCATCTCCGATGGTGATAATTTCTGCCAATATATTTTTTTTCATTTCTTTGGTCCGGTTTCTGCGTAAGCAAGTATCAAAAATACGAATATGAACACTTTTATGACCAAACTATTCTCTCTTACTTTTGTTTCGGGCCTTATTTTACTGCTGAGTCTTTCGGGTTGTACCACCAGCCAGATTCAGCAAACCATGGATGGCGTGAACGGCGCCCTGAACACAGGCCGTCCGCTAACCCAAACCGAAGTGGCTTCCGGCCTGCGCGAGGCGCTGGCGCAGGGCATAAACCGGGGTGCAACTCAAGCATCACAGACCGATGGTTTTTATAAAAACAGCCTGATTCGGATTCCTTTTCCGCCGGAGGTTGTGCGCGTAGAGAATACCTTGCGCCAAATTGGATTGGGTAACGAGGTAGATAAATTTGTTTTAACGCTGAACCGCGGCGCCGAAGATGCTGCCAAAAGTGCCGTTCCTATTTTTGTAAGCGCCATTAAGCAATTGACGTTTAGTGATGTGTTTAATATTTTGCGCGGCGAGAAAGACGCAGCCACCCAGTTTCTAAAGCGCACCACCACTACCCAACTAACGCAGGCCTTCAGCCCGATTATGAAGCAGTCCTTAGACAAGGTGAACGCGACTAAATATTACACTGATATTATCAACCAATACAACCGCATTCCGCTGGTGCAGAAAGCCAACCCAGATTTACAATCTTACGCTACCCAAAAAGCTATAGACGGCCTTTTTATGCTGGTAGCCCAAGAAGAAGCCAACATTCGGCAAAATCCGGTGGCCCGGACCACAGAAATTTTACGCCGCGTTTTTGGTAGCAACCAATAAATCTTGGCGTTAAATCTTTTTAAAAGCCTCTTCTGTTTTACAGGAGAGGCTTTGTTTTAGGCCTGTTTTTCGAAAAACACGCCTAAAACACGGGTATCTTAAAATCTAGATATACTACTATCTATATATTTATAGTAATGCCGCATGAAAGCACTTTTTAGTGCGATATTCTAGCAGGTATCTATTTTGTTTTGAGTGGTTTAGCGCTAAGTAACCGGTTTTCGGCCTGTTTTTTCAAAATAGGACCTAAAACAGAAAAACCTTACAATGTCTGGCAAGGTAAAAGGGCAAAGTATTCACTTGCTGCTTCTATCATGACCTACGCCAAATTGCCGTTTCATCGGCTAGAAAACAAAGCCGATTTAAATGTTTTGCTGGATGATATTGCCGATGCTCGGATTGTAATGCTCGGCGAGGCCTCGCACGGCACCTCTGATTATTACGCCTGGCGCACTGCCATTTCTAAGCGCTTAATAGAAGAAAAAGGCTTTACGTTTATCGCCGTAGAAGGAGATTGGCCCGATTGCTACATGGTCAACCAGTTTGTAAGGGGCCACAGCAAACCCGGCACCAAAGTGTCTGATGTGCTCAAGCATTTCAACCGCTGGCCCACCTGGATGTGGGGCAACTGGGAAGTAGCTGCCCTGGTGGAATGGCTGAAAGAACACAACGAACGGCCCAACACCCAAAAAATTGGTTTCTACGGCCTTGACGTGTACAGCCTCTGGACTTCTTTGCAACGCGTCATGAAATATTTGGAGACGCAAGGCGATGGCCCTGCTTTAAAGGCGGCCAAAGAAGCTTTTAAGTGCTTTGAACCCTACAGCACTGATCCCCAAGAATACGTGAGAGCCGTAGAATACGTGTCAGAAGATTGCGCGCAAGAAGTGCTGACCATGTTGCAAGAAACGCTCAAATTGGCTCCTTCTACTACTGATTCTACCAATCCTGAAGCTCAGTTTGATGCCGAGCAAAACGCATTGGTGGCGGTAAATGCCGAGCGCTATTACAAAACCATGATCCGCGGCGGCGGAAGTTCTTGGAACGTGCGCGACCAGCACATGATGGAAACGCTAAACCGCCTGCTTGCTTTCCACGGGCCAGATTCTAAAGTAATTATCTGGGAGCACAACACCCACATCGGTGATGCCCGCTTTACAGATATGGCCCAAGCTGGCCAAGTAAATTTAGGGCAATTGGCGCGCGTTCAGTACGGCCGCGAAAACGTTTACCTGGCCGGTTTTGGCTCTTACCAAGGCACCGTTATTGCCGGAGATGGGTGGGGTGCCCCGATGAAAAAGATGGAAATGCCCCCCGCCCAACCAGGTTCTTGGGAAGATTGGCTGCACCAGCTAGGCGCTTCTAATAAATTATTGCTTTCTAAAGAACTCAGGGAAGTAAAAGAGGCGTGCCAACCCGTGCCGCACCGTGCCATTGGCGTTGTCTATGACCCATCCAAAGAGGCTCGCGGCAACTACGTGCCCAGTCTAATTCCGGAGCGCTACGATGCTTTTCTGTACCTAGATGAAACCGAAGCCCTGCGTCCATTCATCACCAAAGTCAAGAAAAAAACGTCTCCAAAGCTATACCCAGCCAACGATTAGGAAATCTAATAATCCGCGAAAACTTTCTAATTCCACTCCTCGGAAGGGTTAGCGATGGGTTTTTTACGATTTTGCGCCAATGACTTTTTAGCGCGCCTAATTCCATCCAACTACATAAAAAGAATTCTTGTTTTAGGCCTGTTTTTCCAAAAACAGGCCTAAAACAAGAATTACGCCAGTCGCTGCTTCCGTGGGGAAGGCGTGTAATGGAACTGGTTGATGGACAATTGCTCGTCGCAGAAGGTGTATTCATGGGGTACGTTAGAACCAATGAGCACCAAGCGGTTAGAACGGTTTAGGTTCAGGTGTTCTTGGTACCAAGCCACGCCGTCTTGGTCTAAGTTGGTGGTGGGTTCATCTAACAGTAGGAGAGGCGTGTCGGTGTAAAGGGCCAGACCCAGCTTGAGCCGTTGCCGCATACCAGAAGAAAAATCGCGCACTAATTTGTGCCGAGACGCTTGCAGGTTAAGGATATCAGGAAGCTGCTGGGGCGTAATGGAGCGGAGCGGCTTAAACCGGACATGAAACTGAATCATCTCCTCTA
>JBBSSO010000266.1:0-4020 GCA_038241905.1 Cytophagales bacterium
AAAGCCCTCATTCCGTACCGGTACAACCAGGTTTCTGTGTATTCAGACTTTTCGGCCGGAGACACGCTTAAGCTGGAGGCTCCTGTGCAGTATGAAAAGTATTTGTATTATCCAGATGAGGAAACCTTTAAAGCCAAGGCCATCTTAAATGCCGTTTTTCTCTACAATGATAGTCTGTACAGCCGCAAAAGGCACTTACAGACCGTTAACCGCCTCATGGACCTGGGCACGTTTAAATTTACCGAAGTCCGGTTTTCGCCCTTAGATTCCATTGGGCAGACCGGGCTGATCAACGCCGATATTCTCTTAACCCAAGCCAAGAAAAAATCTATCCAGGCCGAGGTGCTGATGGTCACCAAATCCAATGGGTACGCCGGCCCCGGGGTCCGAATTAACTTCCGGAACCGGAACGCTTTCAGAGGCGCTGAGCTTTTGATGCTGAACCTCATGGGTACTTTTGAAACCCAGTCTGGCGGGCCTTCTGAGGTGACGACTAGCCTTACCTCCTATGAATTTGGGGCCGATACCGAGTTGCACATTCCGCGCATTATATCGCCGTTTGACATCCGGATCTCCAGCAGTATGTACCAACCCAGAACGCGTTTTGCGTTGGGCGCCCGCTTTATTGACCGGCGCGAATTCTTTCAGCAGAATTCCTTCAACTTTGAGTACGGTTACAACTGGCGGCAACGGGCCACCACCCAAATATACCTAAACCCGGTGCAGGTACAGCTTTCCCGCCTGGGCAACACAACCCTTGCCTTTGATTCAATTCTGACCGACCGGCCGTATTTGGCCCGCAGCTTTGACCAGCAATTTATCATTGGCGGTAACTACCGCTTCACCTATAACTCTCAGGGCGTGGCCGGCAAAACGCACCAATTCTACATCAGCCCCGGCCTGGATATGTCTGGCGGCTTGTGGGGCTTGATTTTTAGGGCCAAAAATGGCCGTCCGGCCAATCCACATCCAGATTCCGCTAATACTTTGGGTGGGCAAGCCATCTCGCAGTACATTAAAACTGATTTAGAGACGCGCTACTACTTTAATATTACAAACAAATTGGTGCTGGCAACCCGTTTTATTGGCGGCGTGGGCGTGCCGTACGGCAATTCACGCGTGTTGCCGTACACCAAACAGTACGGCATTGGCGGGCCTAACAGTATCCGGGCATTTCCGGCACGGAGCATAGGACCAGGCACATACAACCCCGCCGTCGCCTCAGATGGTTCTGAAATTGCCCCGGCCTTTTCTTTCTTTGACCAAGTAGGCGATATCCGTTTAGAAGCCAACGCCGAGTTCCGTTTCCCGCTCCTTGATCCTTATTTAAAAGGTGCCTTTTTTGTGGATGCCGGTAATATCTGGCTTATCAATGAAGATCTTGATGAAAATGGCGACATAGACGAAGGTAATCAGCGAAAAGGAGGCAAGTTTACCGGAGATTTCTTAAACCAATTGGCCGTTGGCGCAGGCGCGGGCATCCGGATAGATGTGCAGTTCTTCGTGATCCGGTTTGACCTGGCCTACCCCCTCCGCGACCCCAACTACACCACCACAGACCGGCCTAGCAACGGCATATTTGGCTCCGGTGTGCTTAACTTGGCCATCGGGTATCCATTTTAAAAAAGGCAGCACTTACGCGGTAAAACCAGATTATACTTTTATTACCCACCTACCATCCATCGCAATATTTATGAGCGAAGGATGGTAGGTTTGTTTTAGGCCTGTTTTTCAGAAAACAGGCCTAAAACAGAAAGAGTTAGGCTTCCACTACTTGGCACTGCGGGCAAAAGTAGGTGGCTCGTCCGCCCACGTACGTTTTCTGAATAAGCGTCTGGCACCGCGGGCAATGCAAATGCGCCTTCGGGTCTACGGAGGCAGGCGCGGTATCCCACTCGCGGGCATGGATGAGAAAATGAGCCGGAAAATCACGGTAAACAGCTTCGGCCCGGACGGCGGTTTCTAGCACCTGGCGGGTGGCGGTGGCTAGGGTTTCTATTTCAAGTTCGGTGAGCGTTTGGGACAGCCGTTCTGGGTGCAGCCGGGCTTGAAAAAGCACTTCGTCCGCAATCCAATTGCCAATGCCCGGCGCGATGCGTTGATCCAGCAGCAACGGTTTTAGGGCAGATTTGCGCTTGGCTAAGCCTTGGGTTAATTCTTGGGTGGTGAGCGTGAGGGCATCGGGGCCCAACTTTTTGCGTTTTTTAAAATCGGCTACGGTTTCAGTGAGCCCCAACCGCCCAAACTTGCGCGAGTCCAGAAAGGCAAACGTAAAGCCGTTTCTGAAATGAAATTCTGCCCGCGCAAACCGCGGTTGATCGGCGGCATCTTGGTAATAGGCCACATTGCCGGTCATCCCGAAGTGCATCGTCACGATGGGCCCTTTTTGGGTATGCAAAAACAATTGTTTGCCTAACCGCTCGGTCGCGGTAAAAACATTGCCAATCAGCGCGGCCCTAAATTCGTCTACATCAACCTGCAAGTGGCGTTTGGGGTCTTGCACGTCTACCTCAGCAATGGACTGGTGCAGACACGTTTCCTGGATAAAGCGGCGGTAGGTTTCTACCTCGGGTAGTTCGGGCATAAGCAAGGAGTGTTTTCGGCCTGTTTTTCCAAAAGTAGGCCGAAAACAGACGCTACTTTACAACCAGCAAGTAGCTCTAAATGTTGCACCCTGCAGTTGGCTTTGCGTTTGGCTTCGTGGTTAGGTTGCGCATTCCATCGGCTGCGGCCGATAAAAAGTTATACGTGCTGTTTTAGGCCTGTTTTCTGAAAAACAGGCCTAAAACAGCACGTCCTCCCAACCTGGGCCAAGCCAACCGCTTCGCGCCTTTTCCACGGCTAAAAATAAAAAAAGGCCGTACGCCCTACTCAGACAGATTTACAAGTAATTGAAGGCGGCAATTCTTTTTTATTTCTAAAATAATCTTAATTTTAGACGGGATATTATTTTACGTGAAAATGCGCCTTACCACAATCCTGTTTTACTTTACTGCTTACTGGTCTTTTTTGGGGTTGTTTACGGGTGGTCCAGTTTCTGCTCCTGCGCCAAGGGTAAATCCCGTTTCGGCTTCGCCGATGGCGGTGCTGGCTTCTGAAGATGAGCGCTCTTTGGAGTTTGTGGAGAACCGGGGTCAATGGCCGCAGCAGGTACGGTTTGCCGCGCAAATTCCCTCTGGCAAAATGTTTCTGGAGGCCACCGGCTTCCGCTACGTGCTCCGCGACCCCGCGCAACTGGCCCAACGCCACCCGCATGATCAGCCAGAAAACACCTCTACCAGCAAAGCCAAAACAGCGGCTGGCTTACAGAACCACGCGTATTTTGTTTCGTTTATAGGCGCCCGACCCAACGCTTTTACCCAAGGCCACCAAGTTACATCGGGCGTCCGAAATTACTATTTGGGCAATGATCCGCAGAAATGGGGCAGCGGCGCCAAAGCGTTCCGCAAAGTGACGTACCAAGACCTGTACCCCGGCGTAGACGTGGCCCTCTACGAGAAAGTCGGCCAGCTGAAATATGATGTATTGGTAGCGCCGGGCGTTTCTCCTGACCAAGTCAAACTTGCTTACAAAGGCGTCAGCGGACTATCCTTGCAAAGCGGAAACCTGAAAATTGAAACCTCGGTGGGCACCGTAACTGAGCACCGTCCGGTGGCTTTTCAGTACCAAAACGGCCAAAAGCAGATGGTGGCTTGCCAGTACGTTTTAACCGATGGGGTCCTCTCCTTTTCCTTCCCGCAGGGATATAACGCCGCGCTGCCGCTGGTAATTGACCCCGTTATAGAATTCTCTACCTTCAGCGGTTCTACTGCCGACAATTGGGGCTACACCGCTACTTTTGACAGCGAAGGAAATATGTACTCAGGCGGAATTGTAGACGATGTGGGCTATCCAGTTTCCCTAGGCGCGTTTATGACTTCGTTTAACGGCAACTGGGACATTGCGCTCATAAAATACAACACCAAAGTAAAGGGCCCGGCCAGCCGATTGTATGCCACGTACTTGGGCGGCCAGGAAACC
>JBBSSO010000267.1:0-4017 GCA_038241905.1 Cytophagales bacterium
GCCTGTTTTTCCTAAAACAAGGCAAAACTGCGGATGATAACTTTACCTCTGCAACACTTCCATAAGATTCAATCGCCTGAAAAAGCAAGCGTTTTAGCACAACTGCTCTTTTCTTAATCTACTCTATTCTACCCGTATGCGTCGCTTAGCCCTCATTGATTTAGGAACCAATACCTTTCATTTGCTTGTGGTAGAAATGGCTGAAGACGGCCAGACCACGATCTTATATAAAAATAAAATTCCGGTAAAATTAGGCCAAGGCGGCATTAGTAAAGGAGAAATAGCGCCAGAAGCGTACGGCCGTGCTTTAACGGCGCTCTCAGAATTCAAGGATATTATTAATCAGCACGCAGTCACTCAAATAAAAGCCACCGCCACCAGCGCCATCCGGAACGCTAAAAACGGCGGCGCGATGGTGGCGGATATAAAAGAGAAATTTGGCTTCGAGGTAGAAATTATTTCGGGACCTAGAGAGGCGGAGTTAATTTTTAAAGGCGTGCAGCAAGCGTTGGAAATTGGCCCCAAACCTGTGTTGGTCATGGATATTGGCGGCGGAAGCGTGGAGTTTATCATCGGCACAGAAAAGGGCATTCTCTGGAAAAAAAGTTTTGAGATTGGGGCGCAACGCCTCATGGATAAATTTTTCAACCAAGACCCCATCGCGCCCGCGGATGTAAAAGCGCAGCGCAACTACCTGCAAGATTACCTCCAAAACTTGACGGCGGCCGTGCTCAAATACCAACCTGAAACATTGATAGGTTGCTCGGGCACGTTTGACACTTTGGTAGACATTGATTTGGCCGCCCAAGAAAAAGCGCGCCCAGAAGACGCTTCGCCGGAAATGGATTTGCCGCTGGCTTCTTTCCAAAGGATTTACAAAGACCTAGTCACTAAAAACCGCGCTCAACGCCTGGCCATTCCGGGTATGTTGGAGATGCGAGTTGAGATGATTGTGGTGGCCTGCGTGCTGGTGGATTGGGTGTTGGAAAAGTTTAATCTGGAGCAAATCAGGGTTTCTTCTTATGCGCTCAAAGAAGGCGTTTTAGCGGAGATGACCGGATCTTGATTTCAAATAAATGGCAAATTCCCAAAGCGTTGTAAACGCCTTCTTATCAAGTTTCTGTTTTAGGGCTTCTTTTTGAAAAACAGGCCTAAAACAGAAAATTTCTCCCCACAAAATGAACAAAAACACCTTCCTGGTTTTCACTAGGAAGGCGTTTTTTTTTAAAGCTGGCCATTAAATTAGCTTCTTAAATTTCTTCAAGTACGCTTTCTCTAACTTTTTCAGGTCTTTGGCGCCGCCGATGTAGGCAGCCGCCATTTGCTTGTAATTGGCGTTGCGGTTGTCTCCGGCATCTCTAATTGCCAGCGCCTCGCCGATTAGCACTTGCAATTTATTCCTATTATACCGGGCCAGTTTCAGGTCAGATAACTTCTTAAGAATCACAATCGCATCCGTGGCTTTCCCGTGACTGGCGGCGTGGCGGGCCACTTCCGCTAGAAAACATTTGTCTTGGCTAGCCAAGGCAAACTCCACCAGACCAACATCTCTCAACCCGAACCTTGCTACGCCGTGTTCCACAAAATGCGTTTCTGCGTCTTGGTACACTTTCAGTGCTTGCCCGGTTTGGGTTTTAGCCATCAAAGCTTTGGCTTCTGATACTAGTTCTTGGTAACGGGCCGGTGCGTCAATACGGGTCAATTCTGCTTCGGCGGCCGCCGATGAAATGCCACAACTTCCGTTTTCTTGCGCTCCCGCGATGGCCTTGTCCAGTTCCAACGCGGCTTGCTCAAACTTCCCTTGAGCGCTCAACTGCTGGGCTTTCTGGTAAAACTGGTCCACGGCAATCTGCGCGTTGGCACACTCCTGCGAAAAAATAGCTTTGCTCAGAGCCCGGAAATTGAAGTCTAAATCGCGGTCGTTCACCAAACCGTATTTCACCAGCAAATTGTTGATTTGGGTAGCTTGGGCGCGGGCTTGTGGCAATTGGTTTAAAGACGCGTACTTACGGCCATCAGCAATTTGGGCCAGCAAAACGGGTTTGGCCGCTTGCCGAAGCAGATTTTCGGCAAGCGGCTCCGGATTCAACGAGTAAGCCAGCGCCCCTGCTTTCGCTTTCTCAAAAGCCGCCAGCGCTTGGCTAAACTGCTTTTCGCGCAGCGCTTTCCGGCCGTCAGTCATGGTGTGTTGGTACACCTGTTGCTGAATATCGCGCATTAGGCGCTGGGCCTCCGCGTCAGTAGCAATGGCGGTTTGGTTGCTCCGGGCGTATTGCTGAGCTTCTTGGGTTAGCTGAGCAGCTTGGTCTAATCGGCTTTGCCGAAGCGCCTGCCGGGCGTCTTGCAGCAACTGGTTGTAAATGCCGGTTTTGGCAATGCCCATCCCGTTTTCCCACAGCTCGGTCCGGCACCGAAGGCTAGAAATACTGCGGCAGTAATCGCGGGCGGCTTCAAACTGTTGCAGCGCTTGCGCAAATTTTCCTTGGTCGTTTAGTGCTTCGGCTTGCCGCACGTAGGCATTTTGGATATCCAGAGCCACTTCCTGCGCAAACCGAAAAGTCTCTGGATCAGGTTGAAGGCGGTTTAAAATCTCTTTGGTGCGTTGGGCGGCTTCGGGCAAATAACCAGAGCTGAGGTCTAACCGAGCCAGTTGCACATGCGCCGGAGCAAATGCTGGATTGGCCTGTACTGAACGTTCAAAATAAACCCGCGCCGCGGTAAGGTTTCGGTTCATGGCCAGCTCCAAGCCGCGGGAGTAGAAAATCTCGGGCAGCCGCGCGTACGTCTGCTCAATAACTAAGCGGCGCTCCCGGAAACGGCCATCTAAATCACGAAATTTCCGCTTTAACTGGAGCGGATCATGTTTATCTAGGTCCAGGCCACGGTCTAACCCACCCCGAAAAGCATGGTCCAAGGCTTGTTCCAGTACGGCTAGGTTATCGCTTTGCCGAGGAAGCTGGTCAACATCCGTAGGATTAATGGCTTGCAGATCGCGCGCAAGTTGGGCCAAACGGGTTTCCGCTTGGTAATATTGTTTTACCAACGCCAGCCGCTTTTGCAGGGCTTTCTGGTTCTCACTAGAAAAACCCAGATTCTGCTCTACTACTTTCAGTTTATAGTTTCTAAAAGAAGTAGAATCTTGAAAACTAGTCTGTACCAAAACTGTTTTGCCGGTGCTGTTGATAGACCTATTTTGCACGTTAAAAGTTTGCAGCACCTTGCCATCGGGACCCAAAAGTTCTATTTTAGACGTCCACGTGGTGGGCGTTAACGCATCAGCGAAGTCAAATTCCTGGAAAAGTATTTTCTGAGAAACCCAAAATTCATCTACCGATGCGGTCACGTGTACGGTATTATATTCTCGGCTGATTTTTAGATGCCGCTCAAACTCAACGGGTAGTTGCACATTACCGGAACGGTGGGTGTTGGTTTTACCCAGTTCTGCCACCAGCGCACCCAATTCTCGGTTCTGGAAGCTTGACAACGTGATAGTCTCCTTTTTCTTTTCCTCAAAAAGCACGGAAGACTTCGCGTGCGCTGCCCCGCTGCAAAGGAGCAGAACAAACGCAAAACCGGTGCGGAGCAGAGCATTCATAATATTAGGTTTTTGGTATATTGAGCCCAACGCAAAATCTATTCCAGAAAAAGACAGATGCTCCGCTGGTTTCTTAGAAGATGCTCAAAACCTCTGCTTGGTTGGCTGAAAGAACAGAAATACGTACAAATCTTTTGCGCCTGCGCCCAAACTTCCACCCGAATCCCTGTTTTAGGCCTGTTTTTGCAAAAACAGGCCTAAAACAGAAAATTTGGAAATAAGACCAACTTCTAAAGGCCCGTGATCTGCTTGTTTTTGGGGTATTTCACTACATAGCGGAGGTTGCGCTTGGCGGTCTGGTTGGGCTGAATGGTTACCAGCCAGGTCACCTTGCCGGTTTCTTTGTCCAGACGGCCGCCGTTGGTGTCAATGTCATCCACTGAAATATCGCTAGTGGTGCTAACGGGTATTTGGTCCTCCAC
>JBBSSO010000268.1:0-4014 GCA_038241905.1 Cytophagales bacterium
AGCCGGGTTTTCTCTTCGCTTTCCTTCAACTCCTCGTTCATCTGGAAAAGCTGTTCTTCCAGCTGCTTTTTCTGCGTTAGGTCGCGGGTAATTTTAGAGAAGCCAATGAGCTCGTGCTTGGTGTTGTAGATGGCCGTGATAACCACGTTAGCCCAAAACACAGAACCATCTTTGCGGTGCCGCCAACCCTCGTCTTCAAACCTGCCGTGGGCTTTGGCTTCGCGTAGCTCATGTTCTGGGTAGCCCTTCCGGATAGCATCACGTCCGTAAAATTTTGAGAAATACTTGCCAATGATTTCCTCGGCTTCGTAGCCTTTTATCTTTTTAGCGCCTTGGTTCCAGGTAGCTACGTTACCGGCTGGGTCTAGCATAAAAATGGCGTAATCTGTAACGCCATCAATTAAAAGGCGGTATTTCTCCTCGCTATCTTTACGCTCTTCGTAGGCTTTGTAAAGATCATCCTCGGCCTTCTTCCGGCTAGACAGGTCCCGGGTAATTTTAGAAAAACCCACCAGCGCTGCGTTTTTGTATAATGCGGTAATGACCACGTTGGCCCAAAAAACAGAGCCGTCTTTGCGCACGCGCCACCCTTCGTCCTCAAACCGGCCGTGGGCTTGGGCCTGCTCCAGTTCATAGGCCGGATAATTGGCAGACAGCGCGTCTGGGGTGTAAAACGCAGAAAAATGCCTGCCAATAATTTCATAGGCTTCGTACTGCTTTACTTTCTGGGCCCCAGCGTTCCAGGTCAGCACGTTACCTTCGGGACTTAGTATAAAAATGGCATAATCTGTCGCGCTTTCTACCAACAACCTGAAACTGTCTTCGGCAAGGCCAGCAGATAAATGAGAAGAAGGTACCTCCGGATCTGAGTTCATACGCGTTGTTAAAACAAGAAAAGGACTTTAAATTAGAATCAAATGAAAGATAAATGGCTAATCTACACTTAACAGTTTAGACAACAAACCCACGTTGGCGTTTACTGTCTCTTCTTTATAGAGATGTGAGCTAGATAAAAAAAGGCGCTGCTGTCAATAACGAAAACAAAAGCACTTTTTTACAAATGAATTCTGTAAGACGAAGAAAATAAAATAACGGATAACAATTTCATAATTCTTTTGTTTACGCCCTCGCAAAATAAATATGAAAAAACTGACCCCGACAGGGAAATGAACGTGCGCGGTTCTTTAAGCTAGCTAAAATTTCTAGGTTTTTTTTAACCTTTTGACTTCTTTTTTCCGGTATTTCTAAATTTTAGACCTTAACTTTGAGCAATTTATACATACCACATTCTTTGTAATGCCTAGAGATACTTCCATTAAGTCTGTCCTGATCATTGGTTCTGGTCCTATTGTCATTGGCCAAGCCTGTGAGTTTGATTACGCAGGCACCCAAGCCGCCCGCTCCCTGCGCGAGGAAGGCATTGAGGTAACCCTCATCAACTCCAACCCCGCCACCATCATGACCGACTCCATCACCGCCGACAATATTTACTTGTTGCCGCTGGAGAAGAAATCAATTATTGAGATTCTGGAGAAGCACCAGATAGACGCCGTGCTGCCCACCATGGGCGGACAGACGGCGCTAAACCTAGCCATTGATTGCGAGAAAGTAGGCATCTGGAAAAAATACGGGGTCAAAATTATTGGCGTAGACATTGCCGCCATTGAGACCACCGAAGACCGCGAGAAATTCCGTCTTTTAATGATTGAGTTAGGCGTAAACGTCTGCAAAGGTTACACCGCTAAATCGTTTTTAGAAGGCAAAGAAATTGCCCAAGAAATTGGTTTTCCGCTCGTTATCCGGCCCTCGTTTACGTTGGGTGGCAGCGGCGGCGGGTTCGTGAACACGCCAGAAGAATTTGACGCCGCCCTTACCCGCGGCTTGCACGCCAGCCCCACCCACGAGGTATTGGTAGAGCAAAGCATTATGGGTTGGAAAGAATATGAGCTGGAACTGCTCCGCGACAACGTGGGCAACGTGATCATTATCTGCTCTATTGAGAACTTTGACCCCATGGGCATCCACACCGGAGACTCCATTACCGTGGCTCCGGCCATGACTTTGCCAGACACGGTGTACCAGCAAATGCGCAACTTGGCCATTAAAATGATGAACGGCATTGGGCAGTTTGCCGGCGGCTGCAACGTGCAATTTGCCGTAAACCCCGAGGATGACACCATCATCGCTATTGAGGTTAACCCGCGCGTGAGCCGTTCTTCGGCGTTGGCTTCTAAAGCTACCGGCTACCCCATCGCCAAAGTGGCGGCCAAACTGGCCATTGGGTATAACTTAGACGAGCTAAAAAACTCCATCACCAAAACTACTTCGGCCTTCTTTGAACCCGCGTTAGACTACGTGATTGTCAAAATTCCGCGCTGGAACTTTGACAAATTCAAGGGCGCTAACAAACTATTAGGCTTGCAGATGAAATCTGTGGGCGAGGTAATGGGCATTGGTCGTACGTTCCAAGAAGCGTTGCAGAAAGCTTGCCAGAGCTTAGAAATTAAGCGCAACGGCCTGGGGGCCGATGGAAAAGAAAAGACCAACTATGACCAGCTTATGCACAGCTTGGCCAACCCCAGCTGGGACCGTCTTTTCACTATAAAAGACTCCATGAAATTTGGGGTAGCTACTAGCACCATCCAACGGGTAACGGGTATTGATCCTTGGTTCTTGCATCAGATTGAGGAATTAGAAAATACCGAGCGCGAGATTTTAAAGCATACCTTAGATTCCATCCCAGCTGAGCTGATGCGGATTGCCAAGATAAAAGGCTTCGCTGACCGGCAGTTGGCTTATTTGCTACGTTGCAAAGAAAGCGAAGTGCATGAAAAACGCACCGCCATGGGCATTAACCGCGTTTGGAAAATGGTGGATACTTGTGCCGCTGAATTTGAGGCCCAAACGCCGTATTACTACAGCACTTTTGACGGTGAGAACGAAAGCATCCGGACGGATAAGAAAAAAGTGGTGGTCTTGGGTTCTGGCCCCAACCGCATTGGGCAAGGCATTGAGTTTGACTACTCTTGCGTGCACGGCGTACTGGCCGCCCGCGAGTGTGGTTATGAAACCATCATGATCAACTGCAACCCCGAAACCGTTTCTACGGACTTTGACATTGCGGATAAGCTGTACTTTGAGCCGGTTTTCTGGGAGCACATTTATGACATTATTCTGCACGAAAAACCAGAAGGCGTAATTGTACAGTTGGGTGGGCAAACGGCTCTAAAATTGGCCGAGAAGCTAACCCGCTACGGCATCAAAATAATGGGCACTACCTATGAAAGCCTTGATTTGGCCGAGGACCGAGGCTCGTTCTCCACGCTGCTAAAGGAAAACAACATTCCGTACCCGCCCTTCGCCAGCGTGACTTCTGCCGAGCAGGCCCTGGAGGAATGCAAGGACCTAAAGTTCCCGCTGCTGGTGCGGCCTTCTTATGTGCTGGGTGGTCAGAACATGAAAATTGTGATTAACGAAAAGGAGCTGGAAGCGCAGGTGCTGGATATTCTCAAAGACAGCCCCGGCAATCAGGTTTTGCTAGACCATTTCTTAGACCGCGCCATTGAGGCCGAGGCCGATGCGATCTGTGACGGTGAGAACGTACATATTTTGGGCGTTATGGAGCACATTGAGCCCGCCGGCATCCACTCCGGTGACTCTTACGCCGTGCTCCCGCCGTTTGATTTGAGCGAAAACGTGATGAACCAAATCAGGGAATACACGAAAAAAATCGCGTTGGCGCTGAACACGGTAGGTTTGATCAACATTCAGTTCGCTATTAAAGACGAAATTGTGTATATCATTGAGGCTAACCCTAGAGCCAGCCGCACGGTGCCCTTTATTGCCAAAGCTTACCAAGAGCCGTACGTAAATTATGCCGTTAAAGTGATGCTAGGCGAGAACAAAGTAACTGACTTTACCTTCAATCCGCAGTTGGAAGGCTATGCCATTAAAGTACCGGTTTTCTCTTATAGCAAGTTCCCGGAAGTGAACAAGGAGCTGGGCCCTGAGATG
>JBBSSO010000269.1:0-4009 GCA_038241905.1 Cytophagales bacterium
AACGGTCCACTGCTCAAACGTATGCTGCCGGTATTCTTCTAATAAAGGATGGTTTTGGAAAAAATCTTCGGCGGCGGCCGCCGATGACCACGTAGCCATGAGCCCGTAGCGGTACCAATTAGGCGTAAGGCTAAACCCTCGGCCTTGGCCGCTACCCAATAATTTAAAGAAATTTAAGCCATTCACTTTCTGCAGCGGCCGCTGCGAAGTGCCCATTTGCGCCAGTCCCCAACGCCAGTGGCCGGGCTTAATTCCGAATAGAGTTAACGTGGTGTGGGCCGGAGGAGCAGGAGCAAGGGGTTTCAAGAACGAGTACGTTTGGGTTTTCGGCCTGTTTTTCTAAAAGTAGGGTAAAAACAGCAATTTGGCAAAAGCAAATGGGCATAATAAAAGAGAGCCGAAACTCCCTTTTATTATGCACTATAAATTGACTTTTTTGTTATCGCCGATGTGAGGTTGCTCCCCCGTAATGGCGGCTTTGACCATGCCGTATAAATGAACGACGGCGCTGCTGGGCGAATCCCAATATTCAGCTTTTTCTACGGTCACTTTCAGGATTGCAATTTTAGAATCGTCTTTGCCATCTGGGAACCAAGCTTTCATGGCGGGGTTCCACAGTTCATCAATTTTCTGCTGGTCGCGGTACACTTGGGCGCGGCCCGATACAGAAACGTACACTTGATCTCCGGGTTTGGAATAGCTTAAGTTTACCTGGCTTTCAGATTTAATTTCATCGGCTTTGCCGGAATTGTACTCCGTAAAAAAGTAGATGGTGCCATCTTCGTTAGCCTCCAGATGGCGCATGGGCCGCGACCGAATGGAGTCGTCTTCGTTGACGGTGCTGAGCATGGCCGTGTTAATTTCTTTAATTTTCTCAAGCAGGGTTTTTATATCGTCCTGGGCGCTGGTTTGGTTTTTATCCATGGTGGGTTAGGTGTTTCGGTTCTGAATTAGATACGGGCAGGTTGTGGTGAGGGTTCTTGAGGCGCCTGTTTAAATGACAGCAGTAAATCCTGTATCTTTGCTCAAAAACGCAGTTACGTTGAACTATTTAGCTCACCTTTTCTTATCTGGCCCCGACCCAGACCTTCAATTCGGGAATTTTATTGCCGATGGCGTGCGCAGCGTTCAGCTTAAACTATATCCAGCCCAGATTCAGGCTGGCATTCGGTTGCACCACAAAATTGACGCTTTTACAGACAGCCACCCGGTAGTAGCAGAAAGCAAAGAACGCCTGCGGCCGATGGTTCAGAAATACGCCGGCGTGGTGGTAGATATGTTTTATGACCATTTTCTGGCCAAGCAGTTTCAAGAATATAGTTCGCTGAGCCTCGCCGCTTTTGCAGACCAATCTTATGCGCTGCTTCTCGCTCAACCAGATCTTTTGCCCGCGCGCGTTCAGCGTTTTCTGCCGTATATGATTAAGCAAAATTGGCTGGTTGGGTACGCCCAAGTCGCGGGTATTTCGGGTGCGTTAAATGGTTTAAGCCGAAGAGCTGCCTTTGAATCTGGCATGGATACCGCTGGCCAAGAATTAATCCGGAATTATGATTTGTACCAAGCAGAATTTAACCGCTTCTTTCCTGAGTTGCAGGCTTACATAGTAGAACAAATTTAGAAGTAAGGAAACACTCAACTTCTGTTTTCGGCTTGTTTTTTGAAAAACAGGCCGAAAACAGAAAAGCCAGCCCAAAATTGGACTGGCTTTCTGAGAGAATGTAAAAACTACTTTTTAGAACTTAAGCCAAATGCTTCCAAGCCCGCCCTTGCCGTGTCTTTTGACCGGCAAGTTGTTGGTCAAAAGACACAACAACGGCATAAAATTAGAAGGGTTTTTCTAGCTGAAATGTAAGTCCTGTTTTTAAAATATTTTTAGTGTTGGTGGCCGCCTTCGCCGTGCACGTGGCCGTGAGAAATTTCTTCTTCGGTGGCTTCACGCACGCTAATTACTTTGCCTTCAAAGTGCATGTCCATGCCGGCTAGCGGATGATTAAAGTCCATGAGTACGTGGTCTGGTTCAACGCTCACAATCCGGCCTTGCATGTGGTTCCCTTCGTTATCAGACATAGGAATATAGTTGCCTACTTGCACCATTTCTTGGTCAACGGCACCGTCTACCTCAAACACATTTTTAGGAACTGGCACCACGGCAGACTCGTCCAAATCGCCGTAACCATCGTCTGAAGCTACGGTAAATTTAAAGGAATCATTTGCGTTTTTGCCTTCCAATTCTTGTTCAAATTTTTCAGGCAAACCACTCACGCCAAACAAAAATACCATTGGGTTTTCATCATCGGCGGTTTCCACTAGGGTAGACTCGCCTTCTTCGTCGGTTACCCGAAGCGCATAGGTAAGGGTCACCACTTTGTTTTCTTCAATTTTCATTGGCTGTGGGGTTATGGGTTGATTTAACGTAAAGGTACATATTCAAGAGGTAGTAAAAAGCGTTGCTTAACGCAGACGACGCCTTTAGAGCTATATTAAAATACTCTTGGCTTTTTACGGGAGATTATCCCAAAGGATTTATTCTGACGCGGTATCATTGGCTAGCAGTTCCCAAGCACTCCGGTAAGCGCCAATGCTTTCGGCGTACTGAATGAACTTTTGGTAAAACGCATTTTGGCCCAAGGTAGCGCTGTCGCCGACTATTACCATTTTCTTTTTGGCTCTGGTCATGGCCACGTTCATGCGGCGCACATCGGCTAAAAAACCAATTTCTCCTTCCGGATTGCTGCGCACTAAACTGATGTAAATAATGTCTCGTTCCTGACCCTGAAAAGAATCTACCGTCCCGATGGACAACTGCCTATTAGCTTGTAACTTATACAACTTTGGGTTTAATTCTACTAAATCTTTAAGGTAATTTATTTGAGCCCGGTACGGCGAGATAATTCCAATGCGCAACGGCGGCGCGTATGTTTCCGCCTCGCCAGAATAATCAAACGGTTCATAAGGTTGTAGCAGGTGCGTTAAATGTTTAATGAGTAGGTCGGCTTCCTCGGGGTTGGCGGTACTGCTGCCTTCTCCCATGGTTTGGTCCTGAAATCCGCAGCCTGCCGTGTCTATATATTCAACCACCAGACCGGGAATAAACTCCGGGAAAGCATCGTGCAACGCAATTTTTTTAACTGATTCATGCGCTTCTAGGTCATTGTGGTAAAACTGCTGATTTGAAAAACCCATAATATCCGCATGCATGCGGTATTGCGTTTTGAGCATTACGGCCGTCTGGGGTTGGCGCTCCATGCATTTTTCAAACAACGTTCTGGCTAGTCCACCTTTTTCTGCAGATAAAGATTTTACCGTAGGAGGCAATTGGCAATGGTCGCCGGCCAGAATTACGCGGTTGGCGCGGGTGATAGGAATCCAGCAGGCCGGTTCTAAGGCTTGGGCGGCTTCATCAATAAACACGGTGTCATATTGTAAATGACGAATAACCCGGTTGGCCGAGCCCACCAACGTGCACGTGATAACCTGCACGTGCTCCAGCAAGTCTTCGGTGATGTAATATTCTACATCATCTGCCTGGGATAGCGCTTGTTTGCTTTCTTCTTTCATTAGCCGGCGATGTTCGCGTTCTTCGTGCCCAAAGCTCCGTTTGTATTGGCGCGACATTGCTCTGAACTCTTCAGCGGTTTTGCGGAACTTCTTCAGCATTTTATAGTCGCGGTGCTGCATGATTTGGGCGTCTAAGGTGTGTTGCAGCAATACCTCAGAAACCCGTGACGGATTGCCAATCCGGATAACATTGACACCTTGCTCGGCCAGTTTTTCCGTGAGCAAATCTACAGCGGTGTTGGTGGGCGCGGTTACCAGCAGGCGACGCTCGCCGGTTTGCAAAGTGTGCAGTATGGTTTGCACCAGCGTGGTGGTTTTGCCCGTGCCCGGCGGACCGTGAATAATGGCTACATCTTGGGCCTGGCCAATGTTTTGTAGCGCCTGATTCTGTGATGGATTTAGAGCAGAGAGGGTAGGAATTTGCTTTTCACGGATGAAGGTGGCCGGGGCA
>JBBSSO010000270.1:0-3969 GCA_038241905.1 Cytophagales bacterium
AACCCTGTTTTTTTGGGAAGCTATAAAAAAGGTGGGTTTTAACGGGCCAAAAATCAAGCATGAACACCTGGTCTACATCGTAACGCGCAGTTACGAAAAGCCTGAGGTGTCGCTTTTTGACAAGCACAACATTAAGAATTTTACGTACCCAGAGGTTTTGGCCAAAGGCACCACGCAAGTAGCCGAAGAAGCACTGGAGCGGCTAAAAAACTGCGATATTATTTATGTCTCGTTTGATGTGGATAGCCTAGATTCCAAATTTTCAAAAGGCACGGGCACGCCGGTGGAGGTTGGCCTTACCGTGGAACAGGCCATGGAAATTTGCAGCCATTTGGTGAGCAGCCCCAAAGTGGTTTGTTTTGAAATGGTTGAAATTAACCCCACGCTAGACGCGGAAAACACCATGGCCCACAACGCCTTCGAGATTTTGGAACACACCACTGAGGCTATTATTAAGCGCTTGCAGCGAGAAGCTTCATTGCCCAATTAGAAAAAATAACAGCTTAACCAAGATTACTGCCGGTAAGAGGCAGCATTTATTTACGCCATGAAAAACCTAGAAGTCCGGATTGCCCAAGCTATAAGCCAGGCCCTGCAAACCACTTTTGAACATACGCTTCCGGCAGAACAAATCTCACTCCAACCCACGCGCAAAGAGTTTGCCGGCACTTTTACGTTTGTTACTTTTCCGCTTACCAAAGTTCTGGGCAAAGATCCGGAGCAAATTGGTCAAGCGTTGGGCCAAACCCTAACCCAAACGGCTCCCGAAGTAGCGGGTTTCAACGTGGTAAAAGGTTTTCTGAACGTTGAAATTAAAGATGCCGTTTGGCTGGAGATGTTTTCTGCTCAGGTGGCGGGTTTATCGCCTGTTTTTCCAGAATCAGACCAAAAACAGAAAGTAGTGGTGGAATATTCATCACCAAATACCAACAAACCGCTGCATTTGGGGCATTTGCGCAATAATTTCTTAGGCTATTCGGTTTCTGAGATTTTAAAAGCCGATGGCAATGAGGTTATAAAAACCAACTTGGTTAACGACCGCGGCATTCACATTTGCAAGTCTATGATTGCCTACCAAAAGTTTGGCGACGGAGAAACCCCAGAAAGCTCCAACCTGAAAGGCGATCATTTGGTAGGCAAATATTACGTGGCTTTTGACAAAGCGTACAAGCAGGAAATAGAAGAGTTGGTAACCCAAGGCATAGACAAGGAGCAAGCCAAAAAGCAAGCGCCTTTAATGCTAGAAACTCAGGAAATGCTGCAAAAGTGGGAGCAGAGTGACCCCGACACCATCGCCCTTTGGGAGAAAATGAACGGCTGGGTATATGACGGTTTCTATGCTACCTACCAGAACATTGGGGTAGATTTTGATAAATTCTATTACGAGTCCGGCACGTATTTATTGGGCAAAGACCGCGTAGAAGAAGGTTTGGAGAAAGGCGTTTTCTTTAAAAAACCAGACGGTTCTGTGTGGGTAGATTTAACCGAAGAAGGTCTGGATGAGAAACTGGTACTGCGCGCCGATGGAACATCGGTGTACATTACCCAAGACCTGGGCACTGCCGAACTGAAGTACCAAGATTTCCACTATGATCAGTCTTTGTATGTGGTGGCAGATGAGCAGAATTACCATTTTCAGGTACTCAAAGCCATCCTTAAAAAACTAGGGAAACCGTATGCCGATGGAATTTTGCATCTGTCATACGGCATGGTGGACTTGCCTAGCGGCAAAATGAAATCCAGAGAAGGAACGGTAGTTGACGCCGACGAGCTGGTGCAGGAAATGATTGATACTGCCCGCCAGAAAACCAATGAGTTGGGCAAAATTGACGGTTTCAGCAGTCAAGAGGCCGAAGAACTTTACCACACGTTAGCTTTGGGGGCGCTTAAATATTTTCTGTTGAAAGTGGATCCCAAAAAACGGATGCTTTTCAATCCAGAAGAATCCATTGACTTTAAAGGAAATACCGGACCGTTTATTCAATACACGCACGCCCGTATTTCGGCCATCTTACGCAAAGCAGCCGCGGCTTGCATTTCTGGCTCTGAAACTGACTTTACTGCGCTGCCAACGCTCCATGAAACCGAGCGCGAAGCGCTGGTGCTTTTGAACTACGCTAGCACCACTGTGGCAGACGCCGCCCGGAATTTAGCACCGTCCATTGTGGCGCAATACGCGTTTGATTTGGCCAAAACCTACAACCGTTTCTACACCGAGGTGCCTATTTTCCAGGAAACCAACCCGTTGGTGCTCTCGTTCCGGATTGCTCTTTCCAAGCAGGTAGCCAGTACTATTCGGGAAATGATGGCCCTTTTGGGCATTGCGGTGCCCGATAGAATGTAGTTGTTTTCTTGTTTTAGGCCTGTTTTTCAGAAAACAGGCCTAAAACAAGAAACTGTATGTAGAAAGATTATTGAAATTTACCTTCTAGCAAAGGGAACAAAAAACTGCCAGAACGGTTACAACCTTATGAAACACTTGCCTCTAATGCACAAGATTATCGGTTTTTCCCTGTTAAGTTTTCTGGCTTCTTGTTCGTCCTCGCCGGCTACAACTTCCACCGTTTCCCAAACTTCTACTCCCATGACTGCCACTGCTACTACTTCTTCCATTTATGATATTCCGCTTAAGACCATTGATGGCAAAGAAACCACTTTGGGCGCCTACAAAGGCAAGAAAATCTTAATCGTGAACGTGGCCTCAAAATGTGGTTACACCAAGCAGTACGCCGATTTAGAAAAGTTACACCAATTACACGGCAACAAAGTAGTGGTATTGGGTTTTCCGGCCAATGATTTTGGCGGACAAGAGCCAGGCGCGAACGAAGAAATTGCCGAGTTCTGCCAAAAAAACTTCGGGGTAACGTTTCCTTTGTTTGAGAAAGCGTCCGTTATTGGGGCGGAGCAACAGCCATTGTACCAGTGGCTTACCAATAAAAGCGTAAATGGCGTAAACACTGAGGCTCCAGCCTGGAATTTTAGCAAATACCTAATCAGCGAAAACGGCACGCTCCTCAAATTTTATCCTTCAAAAGTAACGCCGTTAGACGAAGAACTGCTGCGCAACATTAACAGCTAAACCGTTTTTCCTTGAATTTTGAAAAAACAGGGCTAAAACAGCCATCGGCCGGCACTTGGGTGTCGGCCTTTCGTTTGCGTACCTTGCCGCTGGCGCTTTCTAGCATCGGCATGGGCGGTTTTTTGGCTGCCGCCGATGGCCTTGCCCGCTGGCCGGTTTTGGCACTCTGCGTCTTAACCACGCTTTTCCTGCAGATACTCTCCAATCTGGCCAATGACTACGGAGACAGCCACCACGGCGCCGACAGCCTGCACCGGCAAGGTCCGCAACGGGCCGTGCAGGGCGGTCAGATTTCTGCGGCGCAAATGAAAACCGCCATTGTGGTCTTTAGCATTTTGTCTTTGGCGTCTGGAGTTCTGCTGTTGTGGGTTTCTTTGGGTACATCGGGTCTATACCTTTTTCTGTTTTTTCTGGCGTTGGGGATAGCGGCCATTTGGGCGGCCATCGGGTACACCAACGGCGGCAAACCGTACGGCTACGCTGGCCTAGGCGATATTTCTGTTTTTCTTTTCTTTGGTTTGGTAGGCGTGCTGGGTACGTATTTCCTTCAAGCGGGTCAATTTGATAGCCACCTGCTACTACCCGCGGCTAGCGTAGGATTTTTTTCTGCGGCCGTCCTGAACGTTAATAACATCCGCGATATTCACTCAGATGCTTTAGCAGGCAAGCGCTCGCTGCCCGTTCGGTTGGGACCAGTTCGCGCTAGAATGTACCACGTGTTTTTGCTTTTTTCTGGCGTGTTTTGTACGGTTTTATTTGTGCTGCTGCGCGACGGAAATACGGCCTGGCCGTGGCTATTTCTGGCCGCAGTTCCCTCGCTGGCTTACAACGGCTTGGCTGTGTGGCGTCGGCAAACGGCTGCAACTTTAGATCCGCTGCTCAAGCAAATG
>JBBSSO010000271.1:0-3946 GCA_038241905.1 Cytophagales bacterium
TAGGGGTTGTCTGGGTAGGTACTTGCCAAGTACTGCGAAAGGGCCATGCCGGCCGCTCCGTTTTTTGAATCGTTGGCGTAGATTTTCATCAGGAAAAACTTAGCCTCGGTGCCGGTGTAAAATCCGTTGAAAGCAACTTGTTGTAGTTGCCGGAGGCCGAGTTGCTTGTTTCCCTTCGGGAAAAAGTACAGAATAGGGCGGAGCATTCGGTAATTCTCATGAATCCAGACGGCGTAGTAGTTAAAGAGCGCTTCGCCGAAAAGAAATTCATCACTCAAACCATTGGCTTTTCTGCTTTTTTGAAGGTAATCTAAAGACCGGTTAGCCATGACGGCCGCTTTGCGCCAGTTTTTGCGTTCGGAATGGAGCCGGGCCCCAAACCCGTTGGCCGCCGATAGAAAGAATGCCGCCTCTAAGTTTTTTTTATCCTGACGATAAAGATCTTCGGAGAGGGAAATGGTGGTGTCCATGTACGCCAGGAACTGCGCATCAAAGCGCTGGTCTTTGATATTGGAGGGCACCATTTTCCACCAATTGCTGAGCCCCAGCAAAAAGTAGGGCAAAGGGTGGTGCGGGTAGCGCCTACGCATAGATTTGAATTGCTTCTCGGCAGTGACAAAGTTGAAGTTGTACATATTATCCACCGCGCCTCCCAGTTCATTTTTGATTTCCTCATTCAAGAGAAGCCAGCCTTTAATATCCAGCGCCTGCGGAAGAATTTCTACCGGGTCTAGGTTTACAGTGGCTCTCAGGGAATCTAAGAATCGCTGGTCTAACTGTTGCGTAGAATCTTGGCTCACTTGGGCATGAACCTGAGTAAAGCCTAACAGCAGCAAGAATAAAAGAAGGATTTTTTGCATCATTAAGAATAGAAGGGCAGACCACGTAATAACGCAGCCAAGCAGAACTCATTTTGCATCGTTCTCAGAACACGCAAGGTTTACGCAAGGTTTCATTTTGGCAAAAATATCAAATACTTTTGATTGCGGCTCAACCAGAAAGTTTAGCGCATAATTTTACTTTTATATCGTTTAATTATTCTGTTTCCAGCCTCTTTTTCCAAAAACAGCCCGGAAACACTGTAGCGTCGTTACACTGTAACGACGTGTCTCCCTGAAACAATACCGCCTCTCCTAGAACCAACCTTTCTCCTAGGCATAAAAGAATTGCTGTTGCAAAGGTACGTGATTGGTTTTTGAGCCTTTTTTGCTGCGTAGAACCACGTCGTTACGGTGTAACGACGCTACACAAAATTCCTGTTTCAAGCCTCTTTTTCCAAAATCACGCCTAAAACACCGAAACGACGTGTCCCTATGAAACAAAACCGCCTCTCCTAAAATCAACCTTTCTCCTAGGCATAAAAGGATCGCTGTTGCAAAGACGGTTAAATGGTTATTGAGCCTGTGTCGCTGCGTAGAACCACGTCGTTACGGTGTAACGACGCTACACAAAATTCCTGTTTTAGGCCTGTTTTTAGAAAAACAGACCTAAAACACACAAACGTAACTCCCCTCTCAACGGGAGAGGGGCCGGGGGTGAGGCCTTTTCCGTTACCTTTGCCCCAAACCCCATCCTATGCAACTACTCCATCACCTTTGCCAAATCCATGCCCCGTCTGGGAACGAAGTGCTCATGAAAGAATTCCTCCAGAAATACGTGCAGGAAAATCAGCATGCTTGGTCAGTGCAACCCGAAATCATTTACGGCGATGGCTTCCAAGACTGTCTGATGCTGGTGTTCGGGGAACCGCGAACGGTCATTTTTGCGCATTTAGATTCCATAGGCTTTATGGTTCGGTACGGCAAGCAGCTGGTGAAAATTGGCGGTCCGCATACCGAAAATGGAATTGTATTAGTAGGCGAAGACAGCCAAGGCAAAATTGAATGCACGTTGCGAGTAAACGAAGAAGACGACAGCCTCAGCTATGATTTTAACCGCGAAATTGACCGCGGCACCGAATTAGTTTTCAAATGCAATTTCCGAGAGACCGAGGAATCTGTGCAGACCTGCTATTTAGACAACCGATTGGGGGTTTGGAACGTGTTGCAAGTGGCGAAAACCCTGCAAAACGGAGTCATTGCCTTTGGCTGTTGGGAAGAAATAGGCGGCGGTTCGGTGCGGTATTTGGCTAAATACATCCACGAGAAATATGGAATTACCCAAGCGCTGATTTCTGATATTACTTGGGTAACTGAAGGCGTTGAAGCGGGGCAAGGCGTGGCTATTTCGCTGCGCGATTCCTTAATCCCGCGCCGCAGCTACGTGCAAAAAATCGTTAAGATAGCGCAGGAAGCCAATATTCCGCACCAGATAGAGATAGAAAGCGCTGGCGGCTCAGACGGCAAAGAACTTCAATATTCTGACATTCCCTGGGATTGGTACTTTATCGGGGCACCCGAAAGCCACGTGCATTCTCCCGATGAACTGGTGCACAAACAAGATATTTACGCCATGTTGAATCTGTACAAGATCCTGATGGAGAAACTGTAGCCCAAGCAGCATAGAATATAAGGGATATTTGTTTTTTAGATGATAAACGCTAGCTTGCATCACTGACCTAACCAATTGCTAGTCCTAACGGACTGTCATTGCGGTGCAAGTAACGCTCACCGTCACCAAAGAAAGTTGTTTTCTTTCCCCCTGTTTTCGGCCTATTTTCTAGAAAGAAGGCCTAAAACAGGAAATTCCACCCAGATTTTTGGCGGAAAATAAGATGAAAATAATTCCAGCGGGACGATGGCCATTTTAAGGTGTTACATCGAGCTCCCCTCTCAACTGGAGAGGGGCCGGGGGTGAGGCCTTTTTACGCATACCAAACCAAACTATCTACCAAACAAACCTTTTACTCTATGCAAACCATTCTTTACGCTATTCCCGCTTTCGGTGTGGTGGCCTTGTTGTACACCGCTGTGCAGTCGGCGTGGGTGATTAAACAAGACGCCGGCGACGAAAAGATGAGTACCATTGCCCGCTACATTTCCGAAGGCGCCATGGCGTTCCTGAAAGCCGAGTACAAAGTGATGGCTTATTTTGCCATCATCGCCTCCATTTTTCTTTTTTACATCGGCTACATCGGCGAGAAATCCTCTACGCTTATTGTGGTCGCATTCTTAATTGGGGCGGTTCTATCGGCCTTGGCCGGGTTTATTGGCATGCGCATTGCCACTCAAGCGAATGTGCGCACTGCGCAGGCAGCTAAAACCAGTTTATCTAACGCGCTCAAAGTTTCGTTTACCGGCGGTGCCGTGATGGGCATGGGCGTGGCGGGCTTGGCCGTGTTGGGCCTCGGCTCCTTGTTTATTGCCTTGTATTATTGGTTTGTGCAACGTGCGGGCGCCAGTGCCAGCAGTGAGGAAATGGAAATTGCGCTAGAAGTGTTGACCGGTTTCTCACTGGGCGCGGAAAGTATTGCCCTTTTCGCCCGCGTAGGCGGCGGTATTTACACCAAAGCGGCCGATGTAGGCGCAGACTTAGTAGGCAAAGTGGAAGCAGGTATTCCGGAAGATGACCCTAGAAACCCAGCTACCATCGCTGACAACGTAGGCGATAACGTGGGCGATGTGGCCGGTATGGGTGCCGATTTATTCGGCTCTTACGTGGCTACTATTCTGGCTACCATGGTTTTAGGTCGCGAAATTACCGTAACCGATAACTTCGGCGGCTTGTCTCCCATTATTCTCCCGATGCTCATTGCGGGCATGGGTATCATTTTCTCCATGATTGGCTGCCTATTTGTGCGCGTGAAAGAAGGCGGCGATGTACAGGCTGCGCTTAACTTGGGCAACTGGTCCTCCGTCGCGCTCACGGCTGTCGCCTCTTATTTTGTGATTGATTGGCTCATGCCAGAAACGCTGAATTTGCGCGGTTATGAATTCACGTCCATGGGTATTTTTTGGGCGGTGATCATCGGTTTGGTGGTGGGCACGCTTATCTCCATCATTACGGA
>JBBSSO010000272.1:0-3930 GCA_038241905.1 Cytophagales bacterium
AATGACCCGTCTTTGCTGCACGGCAGATTATCTAGAACCAACTTTGACTTGGGCCTGGGCGGCTGGTTGTACTCCGATAATTTTTACGTGGGCATATCTACCGCGCAACTCCTAACGGAAAAAATTAGTCAGGATGAAAGCCTGGTTTCGGCGCAGCAGGAATTGCAGCCCCATTTCTTCGGCACCGCCGGATACCGCTTTAGAGTGCGGTATGACCTAACGCTTGAGCCGTCTGTAATGGTAAAATTGGCCAGCCCCAGTCCACTTTCTGTTGATGTAAACATGAAAGCAACGTATGCTAACCGCATTTGGGCGGGTGTATCGTATCGGCATAACGATGCCGTGACTGCACTCGTTGGCATGAACATCAATTACCTCCTGGATATGGGCTACGCCTACGACCTTACCACGTCTGAACTCAACAACTCCAGCGCGGGCAGTCATGAACTAATTCTGGGTATTAAGCTCCAGAACAAGGGCCGTTTGCTGTGCCCGCAGTGGCTCTGGTAGCATAAAATTCTTCTACTAGCTAAAGCTGTTTTAGGCCTGTTTTTCAGAAAACAGGCCTAAAACAGCTTTTTTGTTTCTAATAAAGACAGCAGTAAGTGTATTTATATAAACCCACGCGTACCACTATGATGAGGATAGTATGGCCTCCCACCTTGGCAGTTTAGGTAGTTAAAACGTTCCGAGTCTCAATACAAAATCCCAAAAACATCGAATAAACTAGCATAATTATAATATTTTTTAGTAATTTAGCATTTTAATAAAACCCATTTACAGTAAAGGCGTTAAAACCAATATTACAGCTTTTTAACATTACCAAGTTTTGAGTTTCAAATATCGCTGCCAAACACTGTTTAGAACGCATAAAGTACCTACCTATATGAAAAACCTTTCACTCACTATCTTCGCAATATTTGCTTTCGTTTATACCGCCGTTGCCCAAACTGGAAATCCTAACCCGGTGGTGGAACAGGTTTCTGTTGAGCTTTCTAGAACCATGGCCCAGGAATTGATCTTAAACGACAACGATTACATTAAACTAAAAGCCTTAAACCAACAACGGTTAGCCAACGCTACCGAGGCCTCCAAACTATACGCCGATGATGATGCCATGCGTATTAGTCGATTGGCAGAAATTGAAACCGATTACGAAGAAAATCTTTTCAAAATGCTGAATGGTCGTCAAGTAGATGCCTACGCCGTTTTTAAAAACAAGCCAGAAGCCAGCTTTATGAGCCTTGTGCAGAAAGTATCGGCCGGAACAAAATAGTCTGTGCGTATCCCCACCCAAAAGCCCTGCTGAAAAGTGGGGCTTTTTTGGTGAAATAACTTTTCTAGATTTTCAAAATTCACACTATAGTTGCGCCAAGTAGATACCAATTGCCGCCTCCTTCTTCCTGAAAAACGATATCTTTGTAGCAGCGTAAAATACGCTAATTAAT
The DNA here is from genome assembly GCA_038241905.1 of Cytophagales bacterium. GTDB lineage: Bacteria > Bacteroidota > Bacteroidia > Cytophagales > Hymenobacteraceae > Nibribacter. Next base: position 1,449 of record JBBSSO010000272.1, read on the forward strand.
CGGGTAGTAAAGACGTCACGAAGGAGAATCTTCTCTGGTGCTGCACCTATGCCCTGTTGCGTTCGTATACCTTTACAATACTCGTGCTGCGCCCCAGGGCGATGGAACGCTAGCTTTAAATTTTGACTATGGAATGGTATAAAATCTACAACCCCAAGCAGATGAACTCCTTTCAGTTCGTGGCCCTAACCGGAATTATTATGTCTGGGTTAGCGCACGTGTTTCTGGCTTTATGGGAGAAGGAGGTAGATTCTTTCGGGTACCTTTATGTGTGTTGGAGCGTACTTTTTGTTTTTGGCGCCGTGCAGAATCTTCGGCACAACCCTGACGACGACGATCACCACCATCATCACTAGAATAAAATAAGGCACAACTTTTCTTACAATCGCCTACTAAAAAAACTCTGTTTTAGGCCTCTTTTTCCAAAAACAGGCCTAAAACAGACTCTTGGAATTTCATTGTTTATGACTGAACATCTGGAAGAAGAATATACCGAAGATTACCTTCACGCCTACTTCGGCCCCGACGCCGATTATTACCTGGACCGACTGACGCTTTTGCAGAAAGGGAAAAAGTTGACTTTTAACCTGGGCGCCTTTTTCTTTGGCCTGCTCTGGATGCTTTACCGCAAACTTTATTTACCAACCTTGGTGTATTTGGGCATTGTGCTACTGCAAGGGCTGGCGCTGGCGTATGTGGCCAAACAATACGCTATTTCTAAGGAAACAATTAGTTATGTTGACCGGGGCCTTATGGTTATTTGGAGCGTAATAGCTGGCTTTATAGGAAATTATCTTTACCTGCGCCAAGCCCAAGCCAAGGTAGCTGCCGTAGAAAAAATGCCGCTGGGTCCGCAAGAGAAAGCCGACCGCCTAGCTCAAATAGGTGGCATAACGTACGTGCCGCATATTTTTCTACTAGTATTTCTGCTCATTGGTGCTTTAATGATGTAGCTAACCTATATGCCTGGCGGATGGCCTGCAGGCGAAACAAATCTTTTACCTTGGATTTTTAACCCGCAACTATGGCGCTCTACCCAAAACGCTATTCCAGAAGCAAAAGAAGACTCCCAGCGGTAGCCAAGCGCAAGCGGTCAATATTCGTTAAAACTACGCCCACCTATACCCGGAAATCAGTTACCACTTTTCGAAAAAAACCGGGCAAAATTAAACGGGTACGACGCCGCAGGAAGGGTTCTGTGGTAAAAGGTGCAGAAAATAGACTGAAAGGATTTCGGCAGGCTACCATATTGGCCGTTGCCATTACTGGTTTTATCTTGATGTTAATTTCGCCCAGCGAGGCCGGCTTAGGTTTCCAGGATGAAGATATTACACAGGACACAACCCTGGCACCAACATCGGCAGAGCCGATGGTATTGACCCAGCCAGACACCACAGAAATTTTGGCCGTTGGAGCAAAGTCCAGCAAAGAAGCCACGGACGAGGCCATTTTCGCCATCCAGAACCTGTGGAACAGCTTTTACTACAACCTCCCCAAAATGCTCATCGCCTTGGGCGCTTTGGTTTTGGCGTGGCTATTAGTAAGATTATTGAGAATGGTTTTGCGCAAAACGCTGGGCCATTGGCATAGTTCGGGCGCTATTATTACGTTGGTGGCTATTTCCGTCTGGCTCTTGGCCATTGGGATTGCGGTCAGTATTGTGGCCGGCGATATTAGGGCACTGGTTGGTTCCTTTGGATTAATTGGCCTGGCCTTGTCTTGGTCTTTGCAGACGCCCATTGAAAGTTTTACCGGCTGGATTTTGAACTCGTTTCAAGGATATTACCGCGTGGGCGACCGCATTCGGGTGGGCGAAGTTTTTGGTGATGTCTTCCGGATTGATTTCCTGACTACAACCGTTTGGGAAATTGGCGCGCCGTATTCGCCAGATTTTGTGCAGGCTGAGCAGCCCACAGGAAGGTTAGTCACGTTTCCGAATAACGAGATTTTAACGGGCACCGTCATCAACCTTACCGGCGATTTTCCCTACGTTTGGGATGAATTGGCGGTGGGCGTAGCCAACGAGTCAAACCTGAAAGTGTCTATGGAGGTACTGCAAAATTTGGCTTTAAGCCTACTAGCCGATTACATGAAAGAGCCCGCCCGGCAATATGCCTCGCTTCTGGAGAAAGTGGGTATTTTCGACAGCGTTTCTGAAAAACCCCAGATTTTTGTTTCTAACGATGACTCTTGGACCAACATAACCATTCGGTATTTGGTTGGAGCCCGCGAACGCCGCAAGTGGAAAAGTGAACTATCCATCCGGATCACCGACGAGCTGAACAAACCAGAATACATTGGCGTGATCATCCCCGTTTATCCGCGTCAGCAAATTCAGTTCATAAACCCCGGTGGCGCCCCGGTTAACGTGACTACGTTTGGTGGCGGGGCGGCCGCAGAAGAATAAAACAGCCCAGTGAACCTAAATTTGGGCCACTTTAAACGGTTTAATGTCAACTTTTTCCCACACTTTTTGAAGCAT
>JBBSSO010000273.1:0-3930 GCA_038241905.1 Cytophagales bacterium
AAAGGTTCTGACGAAGCGTTTCCCCGAAAGCATTCGGGGTGTACCATTACCGCAACATAGCAGCGCTATGGTGAGAGAAAAAGGCGAAGACAGGTTCTTTTGATGCCTGTTTGTAGCGCAAAAGACAAATTTAAACATGCTCTAAAGTAGACATGTCTATCACGAACCGGTATTTTACATCGCCAGCCAACATGCGGTCATACGCGTTGTTAATCTGCGACATAGAAATCACCTCAATGTCAGACAAAATATTGTGTTCAGCGCAGTAATCCAGCATTTCTTGGGTTTCAGCAATCCCTCCAATTAAAGAACCAGCAATGCTACGGCGTCCAGAAATGAGCGTTCCGGCATGCAATTCAGGAGTCTCGGGCGGTACGCCAAGCAGAATCATGGTACCATCGCGGGCTAACAGACGGCCATACGCATCTAAGCTTACTTTGGCAGAAACGGTGTTAATAATAAAGTCAAATGTGTTGCGCACTTGCGCGAGGGCCTCTTTGTCTTTGGTAACCACAAATTTATGCGCGCCCAGTGCCTGCGCGTCTTTTTCTTTCTCTGGCGATGTGCTCAAAACAGTTACCTCGGCACCCATGGAGGCCGCCAGTTTCACGGCCATGTGGCCCAGTCCGCCTAAGCCAACCACCGCTACTTTATGGCCCGGACCCACGTTCCAGTGGCGCAGCGGCGAAAAAGTAGTAACGCCCGCGCAAAGCAAAGGAGCCACGCGTGCCAAGTCTTGACCTTCTTTTATCCGAAGGACAAAATCTTCTTTCACCACAATTTTATTGGAATAGCCGCCGTAGGTGGGCGTATCCATGCCTTTTTCTACACTGTTATAAGTGGCCGTAAAACCATTTTCGCAGTACTGTTCCAGGCCATCTGAGCAACTGGCGCAAGATTGACAAGAATCTACCATGCAACCCACGCCGGCCATATCACCAACCTTGAACTTGCTAACTTGGCCGCCCACTTCTAAGATGCGGCCCACAATCTCGTGGCCGGGTACTACCGGGAATTTGGTGCCGCCCCATTCGCCTTTGGCGGTATGCAAGTCAGAATGACAAACGCCGCAAAAAAGGATTTCAATAAGTACATCTTCTGGACCAACGTTACGGCGTTCAAAATTGAAAGGAGCCAGCGGCTGATTTGGGTCATAAGCGGCGTAGCCGTTGCTTTGTATCATAGTTAGGTGGTTTTAAATGATTATGAATCCTTATTTCTACCTACGGGAAAACCCGATGAAAAGTAGTTTTTAGCGGAGATAAAAGCTGTTGCAAAATTGCCATCGGTAAAAAACAGGTCAAGCAAAATGCCATGAAATATAATTTCTGTTTTAGGCCTGTTTTTTGAAAAACAGGCCTAAAACAGAATCAACAATTAAATAAGGCAATTTAAAACGCAAAAAAGCCACCCCAATGAGGTGGCTTTTTACAACCAGGGAAACTGGATTAATACGAGTTGGCTTTCTGTGAATTATCCAAGGCGTCTTGTACGCCTTCATCCGGAGAAATGGCACCGCTTGGTCCTTTGTCATCCATAGCTTTACTGGTTTCGGCTAAGCCTTCGCGCACCCTTCTTCCGTATTCTTCATCGGCTAAAGTAAAGTGCTCCACCATTTTATCTTGAATGCGTTTATCAGCAGTGACTAATGTGCTGACCAAGTTGGTAATCAGGTCGTCACGTTCCCATTCTTCAAAGTTGCGGTACGTTTGGCCGGCTTGCTTAAAGTTATTCGTGCGGTCAATAGCCTGTCTTACCAAGTTGGCTTCATAGCGAGGCGTGTGTTCTTTGCCCGGGGCAGTAGCTTCTTTTAAACCGCCTAAAATAGAAGGTTCATAGTTGATGTGGGGGTTGCCGCCTGGTACAACATCTTGGTGATACGCCATTTGTCCGTCGCGCTGGTTGGTGGCTACGCGGGTTTTAGGCGCGTTAATGGGCAATTGCAAATAGTTGGCCCCTACGCGGTAGCGTTGGGTGTCTGAGTATGAGAATGTTCTGCCTTGCAGCATTTTATCGTCAGAAAAATCAAGGCCGTCAACTAAAACTCCGGTGCCAAAAGCTACCTGTTCTACCTCCGCGAAGTAATTTTCAGGGTTCCGATTCAAGGTCATTTTGCCCACGGGCATAAACGGGAATTGGTCAGCGGGCCAAAGTTTAGTATCGTCCAAAGGATCAAAATCCAGCTCGGGGTGTTCATCGTCGCTCATGATTTGCACGCACAGTTCCCACTCAGGATAGTTGCCATCTTTAATGGCCTCAAACAGGTCTTGCGTAGCGTGGTTGAAATTTTTGCCCTGAATGGCCTGCGCTTCTTTTTGAGTCAGGTTTTTGATGCCTTGCAGCGGCTCCCAATGGTATTTTACCAAGACAGCTTCGCCGGCGGCGTTCACCCATTTATAGGTATTTACGCCCGATCCCTGCATTTGCCGGTAGTTAGCGGGAATGCCCCACGGCGAAAACAAAAACGTAGCCATGTGCGTCGCCTCTGGCGATGCGGCAAAAAAGTCAAAAATACGCTCCCCGCTCTGTATGTTGGTGACCGGATCTGGCTTCTGGGAGTGAATGAGATCTGGGAATTTAAGAGCATCCCTGATAAAAAATATCTTGAGGTTGTTGCCTACCAAGTCCCAATTCCCTTCTTCAGTGTAAAATTTTACTGCGAAGCCGCGCGGATCACGGAGTGTTTCGGGCGAATGACCGCCGTGACCGACGGTAGAAAAGCGCACAAAAACCGGCGTTTCCTTGCCTTTTTCTTGGAACAATTGCGCGCGGGTGTACTTGGCAATGGACTCATCGCCCACCTTACCGTAGGCAGTAAAAATTCCGTGCGCACCGGCGCCCCGGGCATGAACTACCCGTTCTGGGACTCGCTCGCGGTCAAAATGCGACATTTTCTCAATAAACTGGTAATTCTCCAGCGTAGCCGGTCCGCGACTGCCAATGGTTCTAATGTTTTGATTGTCTGTAACCGGATGCCCTTGACGGGTGGTTAGAACTGGTTTTTCTGCTCCCTTATTATCAGAAGAGCTGGATGTTGATTCTTTTTTATTCTCCATAAGAAATGAGTTGTATACAGTTAAGAGAAAAATTTGCTTCGGCCAAGCCGATGGAAAGAAATGGATAGAAAGTAAAAGTCTGGTTAGGAGTGAATTGTCATGTTTATACGCACACTTTCAAAAAAAGAGACAACAGCTTTTTTAGTTTTCTGCAAGTTGGAAGATTGAATTAAATAATTCAAATCAATAAAAATGATGATATTATAGTTTGAGTGAATAATAAGTAGGGGCAGCCATCGAACCTTAAACTAAAGCAACCTAGCCAAGCTGTTTTAGGCCTGTTTTTCTAAAAACAAGCCTAAAACAGAATCGCGCTTTTTGCAGTATGATGGAAAGACTACTTCTACCATCGGGCCTCCACGGCTCATGGTTTGTGGTCCTGTCATTTAACCCCAAAATTTGCCATGTCTCAACCAACCTTACTACAAAATAAAGCCTTCGTGAACGGCAGCTGGACCGGAGCCGCCAGCGGTAAAACCTTTGACGTAACTAATCCGGCCAACGGCGAAGTGTTGGGCGCCGTGCCCGATATGGACGCCACCGATGTGCGCGCCGCCATTGATGCCGCCAATGCTGCCTGGCCCGCTTACCGCGATCTCACCGCTAAGGACCGCTCCATTTTGCTGCGCAAGTGGTTTAACCTCATATTAGAACACCAGCAAGAATTGGCCGAACTGATGACGCTGGAGTCTGGCAAAGTGATTACCGAAAGTTTGGGCGAAGTTACTTACGGCGCCTCTTTCGTGGAGTGGTTTGCAGAAGAAGCCAAACGCACCTACGGCGATGTTATTCCGTCGCCTTCCAAAGACAAGCGCTTGGTGGTTATAAAACAGTCGGTGGGCGTGGTGGCGGCCATTACGCCCTGGAATTTTCC
>JBBSSO010000274.1:0-3920 GCA_038241905.1 Cytophagales bacterium
ATTAATCGCTACTTTGAGAATCTGATTGATTCTTTTGATGTGATGGTTGACGGCATGGACCCCAAAGAATTCTTAAAATTCCGGATGGCCCTAATGCCCGCCAGCGGTTTCCAGAGCGTGCAGTACCGCATGATTGAGATTAGCTCTACTGACCTGCGTAACCTAACCGACAAAGCAAGACGCGAAGCACTTGGCCTACAAAGCACCCACGAAGAAATGTACGGTTGTATCTACTGGAAAGAAGGTGCCACCGAGGCCGCAACAGGAGCCAAAACGCTGACTTTGCTTCAGTTTGAGGAAAAATATTCTGATAAATTAATGGCGCATGCCCGCGCAAACGATACAAATAACGTCTGGGCCAAATACCTGCAACTATCTGTGCAGGACCAGAAGAACGAAAAACTGATTCAGCACCTTAAAGAATTAGATAGCAACGTAAACGTAAACTGGCCGCTGATGCATTACAAATCAGCGGTGCGGTACCTGCAGCGCGACCCAGATATTATTGCGGCCACGGGCGGCACCAATTGGCAAAAATACCTTCCTCCCAAATTTCAGAAACGTATTTTTTATCCTTCGCTTTGGACTGAAGAAGAACTTGCAAATTGGGGCAAAGGCTGGGTGAACGACATTATTGGCGAAGTAGATTAATGCGTTTAATAAGTAAGACAGAAACTTGGTTAATAGTTAGATAGCACAAAACCCACTCCTACCCCTCCCTAGGAGGAGAATTGTACAACACATTGGCTTTCCAATTGATTTAAATTCAGTCTGCCCTTCAACTTTAAGAAGATATTGCTAAACTGATAGCCGTTTTCGGCCTGTTTTTCTAAAAACAGGCCGAAAACGAATTTTCTTTTGCGCTCCTTCGTTGCCGGTAAGAACGTACCTTTGCGGTGCAGTAGCCGGGTTTTTTTTGCTCCTTGGCTTTCGCCGATATTCTCCTTCATGAAAAAAGAACTTGACCTAGTTTTAGCGCCTCAGGTGGCTTATGACCCTGCTTTGCTGGAGCGCGAACTCTTGACGCAAGCAGGCCTAACCCATCCGGAGGACGCCGCGTTTATCCACAAGATTAAGCGCTCTATAGACGCCCGCGGGCGGACCGTGCACGTGAAAGTTCGGGCCGATGTTTACACCCAAACACCTGATCTTTCTGCTATTCTGCCCACGTTTCATTATCCGGAGGTAAAATCTACTGCCAAACGAGTTCTAATTATAGGTGCCGGTTCAGCGGGACTGTTTGCGGCGCTACGTTGCCTGGAACTGGGACTTATGCCAGTGGTATTGGAGCGCGGTAAAGATGTGCGGAGTCGCAGGAGAGATTTGGCGGCCATTAATAAAGAGCACGTTGTGAACCCAGACTCTAATTACTGCTTTGGCGAAGGTGGCGCGGGCACCTATTCTGATGGAAAATTATATACCCGTTCCAAGAAACGCGGCGATGTACAGCGCATTCTCCAGATTCTGGTGCAACACGGCGCCACCACTGATATTTTATTTGATGCTCACCCTCACATCGGCACCAATAAATTGCCTCTTTTAATCGCGCAAATGCGCGAAACAATTTTAGCCGCCGGAGGTGAAATTCATTTTAATACCCGCGTCACGGATTTTATTTTGGAAAAGGACCAAATGAAAGGCGTGGAAACGGCAACCGGACAAGCTTTTGTGGGCGAGGCCGTTATTCTGGCAACCGGCCACTCGGCCCGCGATATTTACGAACTTTTGCAGGCTCGCAACATTCTGATTGAAGCCAAACCGTTTGCCATGGGGGTGCGGGTAGAGCATCAGCAGAGCCTGATTGATGGGATTCAATACCGCTGTGACGGCAACCGGGGCGACTATTTGCCGGCGGCCTCGTATGCTTTGGTGCAACAGGTGAAGTACAAAGGCCAAGACCGCGGCGTATTTTCATTTTGCATGTGCCCGGGTGGTTTTATTGTGCCGTCGGCTACTGCCGGTGGCGAAGTGGTGGTGAACGGAATGTCGCCGAGCCGGCGCGATTCTAAATATGCCAACTCAGGAATTGTGGTCGCCATAAACCTTGAAGACTTAGATACTAAGCAGCACGGCGCGTTGGCTGGCTTAAGAATGCAGCAGCATCTGGAGCAAGCCGCTTGCGCGGCGGCGGGCGGCACCCAAGCGGCTCCCGCCCAACGGCTGCACGATTTTGTGAAAGGCAAAATGTCTGCATCTTTGTTGGAAACTTCTTATCAGCCGGGCCTAGTGAGCGTTGATCTTCAGGCGGTGTTGCCTCCTCTAATTGGCGAACGTTTGCGGGGCGGTTTTCAAGAATTTGGCAACAAAATGCGCGGTTACCTCACCAACGACGCCCAGATTGTGGGCGTTGAGAGTCGTACTTCTTCGCCGGTGCGCATTCCTAGAGACAAGGAAACTTTACGGCATCCGCAGATAAAAAACCTTTTTCCCTGTGCCGAAGGAGCTGGTTATGCGGGCGGTATTGTATCAGCGGCAATGGATGGCGAAAGATGTGCGGAACAGGTGGCGGTGTTGGTTAAAGTTTTAACTTAACTGCTGATTTAGAGTATATGTACCCTTGGGCACATTCTGTTTTTGCCCTGTTTTTCAAAAATTAAGCCTAAAACAATGAAAAAAACGGTAGTAATTGGGGCCTCTGACAACCCTGGCAGATACAGCTACAAGGCCGTGCATCAACTTAAAAGAGCTGGTCATGAAGTAATTCCCGTCGGCATTCGGCGCGGAGAAGTGGCTGGGCTGACTATTGAAACGGCCAAGCCCGCCCTATACGGTGTTGACACGGTTACCATGTACGTGGGTCCGCAAAACCAAGCCAGCTGGATGGATTATATTCTTTCCCTGCAACCCAAACGCATTATTTTTAACCCCGGCACCGAAAATCAAGAATTAGAGGAAAAGGCCCAAGCGCAAAAAATAGAAACCATTCACGGTTGCACACTGATTATGCTTTCCGTGGGAAACTATTAGCTTTTCGTTTTCCCGAGTAATTCTAACACTTAAAAAGACCCGTTGCACAGCCTCCTTTTCCAAATCTGGAAAGTAGCCCTGCAACGGGTCTTTTCTTAAGGCGATGGTATGTTTTAATACTTTTTCATCCGCCGGTATTATTTTAGCTGAAGAGAATGTACCGTCCTGTTTTCGGCCTGTTTTAACGAAAACATGCCGAAAACAGGATATTTTATTTCTGGGTTTTTAGGCCAGCTTCTTTTAATTGTTGGTATCCGCCCAAGTTAAAGACATTTTTAAAACCAGCTTCTTTCATTTTCTGCATGGCCTGACCACTGCGGTTGCCGGTGGCACAATACAGGTAATACGTTTTGCTTTTGTCTAAATGCTCTAGCTTTTCGGTAAACTCGCCGCCGCGCCAATCGGAGTTTTGGGCTTCCACTAAATGACCGGCCGCAAACTCTTCTGGAGTCCGGACGTCTATCAGCACGCCCTCAGATTTCTGGGGATGCGCCTGATAGGTTTGCGGCGTAAGTGAAGTAAACGATTCAGGTTGGCAAGCCGAGAAGACGGTTATCGCAATAAAGAGAAAAAAATGGTTGACTTTCATATCAAATAAGAAATTAGTAATTCTAGCAACAACCCAAAGTACGCCAACAATTCCACCAATTACATTATTTTTACGGATAATTGGCCGCTCCTGCCCTCCTTAACCTTTTGCAGTGCTTGCAGGTCTGTTTTTTAATATGATGCTATCGAGCTTAAAATATTATTTTAAAAGCCCGGGCAACCCTTTTAAGCTACGTTGCATCTATCATAAAAACAGGCACAAAATCTATCGCTTAAACTTCTACAATCCGTGAACGAAACAGATCTGGTACAGGCACTCCAGAAAGGTGATGCAAAAGCCCAGCGATTCTTATATGAACGTTACGCGGGCCCCATGATGGGAACTTGCCTGCGCTACCTTAAGA
>JBBSSO010000275.1:0-3898 GCA_038241905.1 Cytophagales bacterium
GGAATACCGCCCTAAAGGCGCGGTCAGAAAGCAAATCCGGTGCATTCCGGCCAAAAAACAAAGCAAAAAAATTAGAAATCACAATAAAATCAGGAAACGCTTATTTCGCAACGGTCTTGTATTGCTAAAATTCATTTAACCAGAAAGCCCAGCTTGAATAAGCTGGGCTTTCTGTTTAAATGAATTTCTGTTTTAGGCCTGTTTTTAGAAAAACAGGCCTAAAAGCATGTTTAAATTTGTCTTTTGCGCTACAAACAGGCATCAAAAGAACCTGTCTTCGCCTTTTTCTTTCACCATAGCGCCGCTATGATGCGGTAATGGCACACCCCGAATGCTTTCGGGGAAACGCTTCGTCAGAACCTTTCGCTTCCTGTTTTCGCCGGCAAAATCAAAACTTAAACAAGCTCTAAAACAGGGAGAGATAGTATTTTGCTTAATCCTTGGAAATTTTTTTTTTTAAATATTACTCCAATTTACTGTGTCTCAAATATCATTTATACGCTTGTTTTTAAAACGATTATAGAAATGGTATTTGCTTTTGCCAACCATTTGTGCGCTATAAATACCGGTATTCGCTGAAAAAATGTACGAAACCGCGCAGGCTAAACCAGCATACAGTCCAAAGCTTGTCCCAAATAATTCCATCGCCATAAAAGTACATGCTAACGGGGTATTGGCGGCGCCGGCAAAAACCGCAACAAAGCCCATGGCAGCCAATAATGCCAGCGGCAACGGTATCCAAGGAAATAACGCGTTGCCTAGGGTGGCGCCAATAAAAAACAGTGGCGTTACTTCTCCTCCCTTAAATCCGCAACCAAGGGTGATGGCGGTTAGGGCAATTTTTATTAAGAAATCATACGATGGCAGTTGGGTTGTGAATGAGGTTAAAATGGTAGGAACACCCAAGCCGGCAAACTTGGTTGTGCCCAAAAGCCAAAACAGCAAAATTAGCAATAGTCCGCCCGCAGCTGGTCGCCAGGGCGCATAGATGAATGCGCTTTTAAAAAATCTGGTTACTGCCTGAGTTGAGCGTGAGAAAAGTTGCGCGGCTAACCCAAAGCAAATGCCAGCCAACACCGTGCCGCCCAAGGACAGAAGCGTCAATTCGGGTGCATCTATTAATGTGTATTGGGTATGAATTACGCCCCAAGCGGTGGTAACAGCATCTGCCACAAAGGCGGCCAACAAACTGGGTAACAAGGCACTATATCTAATATGACCCAGCAGGAACACCTCTAATCCAAACACCGCACCAGCTAACGGCGTACCAAAAACAGACGAAAAACCCGCACTGATGCCGCAAATTAAGAGAATTTCGCGGTCGCGCGGCTTAAGCCGAAGCCACGGGGTTAACTGATCGGCTAAAGATCCACCCATTTGCACGGCCGTACCTTCTCGGCCCGCTGAGCCGCCTACTAAATGGGTTAAAACAGTAGCCAGCAGCACCAAAGGAGTCATTAAAAAAGGTACTTTACTCCCGGATGGTTGTTGTATTCGCTGGAAGATTAAATCGTTGCCAGCCACTACAATTTGTCCCCACCGATGGTACACATACCCGATGAGAAATCCGGCTACGGGTAAAAATCCAATAATCCACAAGTTTTTTTCGCGGAAATGGGTTGCCATTTCCAGCAGTGTTAGAAACAAGGCGGAGGCAGTTCCGGCCAAAATTCCTACGGTGGCCACCATCAACAGCCATTTGAGTAAGTAACAAAAAGTTAGCCACGTGATTAGCCAGCGGCGGCGCCCAGCTTTTGCGTAAAGTATAAAGTATTTTTTAAGCGAAGACATAGTTGTGTTCTGCTACATTCGTCGGAAAACCGCAGTAGCTCGGTGGCAAAAGTAATTCACTAAATATATTGAAAATCATTTCTGAAATGGAAAGACCGTATGAAAACACTTTGAGAAATGCTACAGAAGTTGATGCGTTTATGCCGAAAAAAACCTGTTTTAGGCCTGTTATTTCAAAAACAGGCCTAAAACAGGTTTTGTATTTTAATCGAACTACCAATTCTAGCTAATTTTATTCATAGCGAAGTGATTCAATGGGGTCTAATTTAGAAGCTTTGTAAGCAGGATAATACCCAGATACTAGCCCCACGCTAATACAAATGACCATGCCCACCATCATCCAAAGCCAAGGCACAAAAAAGTCTCCTTGGCCAATCATAATGGCGATACCGTTGCCCATGAGCACGCCCAAAACCACCCCAGAAATGCCGCCCAGTAAGCAAATAACAATGGCTTCAATAATAAACTGCAGCCTAATTTGGTGGATGGTGGCGCCCAACGCTTTCCGGATCCCAATTTCACGCGTGCGCTCCGTTACGCTTACTAACATAATATTCATTAGCCCAATGGAAGCGCCCAGCAGCGTAATAAAACCCACTAGAAATCCGCCGGTTTTAAGGTAGCCAGTAATATTATCCAATTCTTTTTCAACGGAATCTGAGCGGGTAATTTCAAAGGAATCTTCTTGACCTAGGCGGTCTTGCCTTACTTTCCGCATAATGCCGGTAGCTTCTTCCAGCACATAGGCCAGGCTGTTGTCGTTCAGGATGACTGATTTAATTTTAAAAGTAAGCGGCGCCATCGTAGGGATTTGGGTAGCGGCTTCTAGCGGAATAAAAACCTGGCGGTTGGTACCGCCCCCGCCTAAACCACCGCCTTGGCTTTTTATTTTCCCTAATACCTTAAACTTGCGCCCAAACATTTGGATGCTTTTGCCCTCGGGGCTTTGGTTGGGGAAAAGTTTATCAGATACTTCTTTGCCTAAAATCGCCACGGGCGCGCCGTTTTCTAACTCAGTAGAAGAAAATGGCCGACCAAGTTCTAAATCGTGGTTTTCGTTGCTTAAGTAATTTTCATCGCCCCCCAAAACGCTTATGTTAGGGTTTGTTTTTATGTTGCCCGCCTTTATGGTAGTGGCGCCGGCCAAATACGTTGAAATGCTGACGCGGGCCTTCTCGGCCATCAAGCTTTTGTATTGCTTGGCTTGGAATTCCGTAATGTTGGGGTACACTTTTGCTAGCTTGCCGGCCTGCATGCCCTGGCCTTCATACTTCTTTTCGATGTCAAATGAATTGGCGCCCAAAGAAGATAAAGTGCTAGAAACCGAATACTTAATGCCTTCAATAGCCGTTAAGATGCCAACCAAGGACATGATGCCGATGGAAATGATGAGGGCCGTGAGCACGGTACGCAACAGGTTGCTTCTAATAGAGCGCAAGCCTTCTTTGGTGTTTTCTAAAAGGTTCATGAACGAGGATAAAATACGACCGTTATTTGGTATTGGTCGATGAAGCACGCTTAAAATTACCGTTTAAATTAAGCTTTTCCAGATTACCACCCTATTTCGTTAGATTTGTTTCTACTAAACCTCTTCTAAAGATGCTTCGCCGAATTTTTTCTTTGAGTTTGCTGTGGCTTTTAGCCGTGCCTTCAAGCTGGGCTTCGTACCTGCTTTTACCCATGGATCTGGCTCAGAAAAACCACCTAAAGGCTTATGGCCTAGCATATTGGGCGCTACAGCGCGAGGTAGAAGTTGACTGGCTTTTGAACTACCGAGGCGGAGCTTTTGGATTGAAACACCTGCCAGAATTGGAGAATGAATTACTCATTAGAGGTATTTCTTATTCTACTATTTCTGATGCTCAATACTTGCAAATTCTCACTGAAATTGCCGCCCAAGAGTCAAATATGGACGTGGTGAAACTTCAAAAAGCTCCTAAAATTGCGGTTTACTCGCCCAAAACCAAACAGCCCTGGGATGATGCCGTTACCCTGGTGCTGACCTACGCGGAGATTCCATATGATATAGTGTATGATCCGGATATTTTAGAAGGCAAACTGCCCACGTATGATTGGCTGCACTTGCACCACGAGGACTTCACCGGCC
>JBBSSO010000276.1:0-3890 GCA_038241905.1 Cytophagales bacterium
GCTTTCTTAGGCATTATCGCCTCAGCGGGAGGCTACTACTTGGCTTTGTGGATGAACGGCTCCGTGGCCGGAGCAATTTCGGTTATCATTGGGTTGCAGTTCCTGTTGGCGTTTATCTTCTCCCCTTCGCATGGATTAGTTTCTAGATCAAATAAACTCTTGCCTTCTGCTACATAAACTCGATAGTCAGTCTCTAATTTAGTCCGATGGTGAAACCTGTTTTCGGCCTGTTTTTTGAAAAATAGCCCGAAAACAGGAAATGTCTAATCTTTTTTAAAACCGAAGCTTCCATCACAACTTCCTTATATAATATTCTGATTTAACAGAATATCAAAAGATTGCAAGACATTAAATTTGAGACGAAGGCATATTGAACAAAAGAGCAGGTTTGCTGTTTTTAGCCTATTTTTGCAAAAACAGGCCGAAAACAGCTTCCGGCCATTGAAACCCGCACGCCCTTGATACCATCCCTGCTTTCTAAAGATACCATTGTTGCGCTGGCTACTGCTGCTGGGCACGGTGCCATCGCGGTCATAAGGCTTTCTGGTCCGGAAGCCATTTCCATCGCCAACGGCGTTTTTAAGGGAAAAAATTTAGAAGAGCAGCTCTCCCACACCTTGCATTTTGGCACCATCAGAGACGGAAATAAAATTTTAGACGAGGTAGTTATTTCCTTGTTTAAAGGCCCGGCTTCATATACCAAAGAACACGTGGTGGAAATTTCCTGCCACGGATCGCCGTACATTACCGAGCAATTGCTCAAGCTTTTCCTAAAACAAGGCGCCCGCCTGGCTGAACCCGGTGAATTTACAAAACGCGCGTTTTTAAACGGCCAATTTGATTTGGCTCAGGCAGAAGCAGTGGCCGATTTAATTGCCTCCGATTCAGCGCTGACGCACCAAGTAGCCATGAAACAGATGCGAGGCGGATTCAGTCAAGAAATTAAAGTGCTCCGGACACAACTCATCCATTTTGCCTCCATGATAGAGCTAGAGCTTGATTTTGGCGAGGAAGACGTAGAGTTTGCGGACCGCGCCGCGCTGCGCAAACTTATTTTGGAACTGCAAAATCTCCTTCAAGATTTGCTGCGGTCGTTTGAAATGGGAAATGTGCTCAAGAACGGCGTGCCCACCGTTATTGCGGGCAAACCCAACGCCGGAAAATCTACTTTACTAAATGCGTTGTTAAACGAAGAAAAAGCCATTGTTTCTCCTATTCCGGGCACTACGCGCGATGTAATTGAAGACGAAGCGCTAATTGGCGGCCTGCGGTTTCGGTTCATTGACACGGCTGGCTTGCGCGAAACCGAGGACACCGTGGAGGCCATCGGCGTAGCCCGCACCAAAGAACAATTGCAAAAAGCCGCTTTGGTTCTGTATATTTTTGACCTAACCACTACCTCGCTGGCAGCGTTAGAAGAGGAAGTAACCGCGCTAAATTTGCCTTCTGTTCCCGTGTTGTTCCTGGGGAACAAAAAAGACCTAGCGCAACCCGAAAATTTAGTTCAATTTGAAGGAAAAGAAAACCTGATTTTTTTATCGGCCGGCACCAAAACCGGCTTAGAAGATTTGAAAGATAAGCTGCTGGAAATTACCCACGCCAACGAAGCTATTGCCGGCGACCGCACCATTGTTACCAATCTCCGTCATTTTCAAGGACTTACCAACGCCGCCGCAGCCTTAGATGACGTAAGCCAAGGCCTAACCAACAACCTCACCAGTGACTGGCTCGCCGCCGACATCAGAAGAGCGTTGTTCCAACTGGGCTTACTCACCGGTGAGATTACCACAGACGATTTGTTGGATAACATTTTTACTAAATTCTGTATTGGAAAGTAAAAGCCATTAAATACCCAATAAACCAAAAAAAGCCCGGCTCTCTTTAAAGAAAGCCGGGCTTTTCTAATTCTCACAAAAACTATCTTTTCTCTAATTGCTTCTGCAGTTTGTCTTCTATGTTTTTCATAATCGGGAACCATTCCGCGCCGGTATCTGACGCGAATACGTCTTGACCAGGAATGCCCAGGCGCATGCTGATGCTTTTGGTATTGGTGGAGTGCGCGGTTTCGTTTTTCAGGTACACGTCAACCCAGTTGATGTTGTGCGCGTGGCGTTTCATTTTGGTAATTGCTTCGCGCACACGCTCTTGAATACCGTCCGAAATAGTAATATCTACGGCCTGCACATCTACTTTAATGCCTTCAAAATTTTCTGTATAATTCATAGTCTCGTTAGGTTTGTGGTAAAGCGATTACCTTGACAGGAAACCCTTTCTTGCTAAACGCAGAACCACCTCTCTGGTTATAAGTTTTGGTAAATAAAGTACGCTTAATCGCCGTCCCGGTCCTTCCAGCCTAATTTGGACTTGAGCATAACCATCCTCCGAAGATATTTAAATCAAAGACCGCCAGAGTCAAGCAAATAATAAAACTGCAACAACCAAGCTCTTGTTTTCGGCTTGTTTTTAAAAAAAGAGGCCCAAAACAGAAATATTTATTTTGTGGTTAAACCTTTCCTGCTGCCGCTAGTCCAAGCAGATATTCCTTCTATAATGAAAAAAACAAGTTCCTTCTTTCTACTCTTCTTTTCGCTTTCCTTTTTCGCCTTTAGCCAATCTGGTTCTATCAAAGGTCAGGCCGTAGGGGGCGATTCTCCACTTATTGCGGCTACCGTTTCTTTGCTCCAAGCGCAAGATTCTTCTTTGGTGTTGGGGGCTAGCGCCGATGTAGATGGCAATTTTGAAACCGGACCACTTCGCAACGGCACTTATCTCCTGAAAATTAGTTACCTAGGTTTTCAAGACCTTTTTAGAAAAGTATCCGTGGCCGGATTACCGGTAAACGTGGGGACGTTAACCTTAACGGCCGCTACCACCACGCTGCGCGAGGTAGAAGTAGTTGGTAGGGCCGCCACCGTCATTACCCGGGGCGATACCACTGAACTTAACGCCGCTGCCTTAAAAGTAAATCAAGACGCCAGCGCCGAAAACCTGCTTCAGAAAATGCCGGGCATTACCGTTACCAACGGCCAAGTGCAGGCGCAGGGCGAGAAAGTACAGCGGGTTTTGGTAGACGGGAAAGAGTTTTTTGGCGAAGACCCCAGCGCAGTCCTTAAAAACTTGCCCGCCGAAGTAATTTCCAAAATTCAGGTATTTGACAAGCAAAGCGATCAAGCCCAGTTTACCGGTTTTAACGACGGAAACGAGCAAAAAACCATCAATATCATTACCAAACCAGAATATAGAACGGGTCAGTTTGGGCGGTTTAGTGCCGGAATCGGAACCGATAGCAGGTACCGGTTGAGTGGCAACCTGAACCGCTTTAACGGTGATCAACGCATTTCTATCCTAGGGCTTAGCAACAATGTTAACGAGCAGAATTTTTCGTCTGAAGATTTGGTAGGCGTAGCCAGTGCGTCTAGCCGGGGCGGTCGTGGCCGAGGCGGAAGAGGCGGCGGCAACTGGGGCGGCGGCAATAGTACCGGAGACTTTTTAGTGAACACTAACCGAGGCATTGCGAAAACGAATGCCATCGGGCTGAATTATCTAGACAAATTAGGCAAAAAAGTAGACGTGCAAGCCAGCTATTTCTTTAACCACTCTAACACAGAATCTAACTACGCACTTTTTAGAGAATACGGCATTCAAGAAAACCAGGAAAGTACCTACGCCGAAGACGGAAACGCCGACTCCCGCAATCAAAACCATCGGGCAAACGCCCGAATTACGTACACCATTGACTCGGCCAACTCCATTATTTTCCGGCCGCGGTTAAGTTTACAGACCAATAATGGCAGCAGCGACCTAACAGGAAATACTATTACTATTTTCGGGAGCCCAATGACTAGCTTACTCAATACCTTTAGCTCAGAACTTACGGGGCTAAATTTCAA
>JBBSSO010000277.1:0-3873 GCA_038241905.1 Cytophagales bacterium
AGTTAAACCGAAGCAATTCTTGAGCCGTCACTTTTAAAATAGAACTGTCTTTGGTGCTCACATAATTTCCCCGCAAAGATTCAGAAATGTATTTTTTTCCGGCGATGGCCTGCGGTTGGGACTTTCAAAATACACCGACGGTTCAGAATGGCATCCGCTCACGAGAAAGCCCGCCAGCAAAAAGACAATAAACGAGAAACGTGTTTTCATGGCGGTATCGGTTACAGTGCGTAATGAATACCAAATTCGTCGCAAAGTAACCCATATCGGCCAGCAAAAGGGATAGGAGTTATTGAACTTTAATGCAAGAAAACCTTTCTTTAGTGCTTTACCTGCCAGCGAAACCCCTAGCATATTTTGGCCTGCCCGCTCTTTCTGTTTTCGGCCTGTTTTCTGAAAAACAGGCCGAAAACAGAAAGCCTATTTCACTTTGGTGAATTCTAACTCAGAGAAATGGAAGTCGGGGTTGTTGGCGTCTAGGCGCATTTGGGTAATAGAACCGTCGGGGCCGGGTAAAAAGCGCACGTTGGTGGGCGTCAGAAACGCGAAGTCGTTCTTCCAAGCCAGGTTAAAAATATCCGATTTCCAAAAAGTCAACTCGCCGCCCAGCGCCGGAGCCGGGAGCATGGCTAACACCAATTTGCCTTTTTGGAGGGTAATAGTGGCATCGCCGTACAGCGGGCTGCGGTAGGTGCCGGTGTAGTCTTGCAGCGCCCGTTGCGGACCGGCGGCAGTTGGTTTTTCTTTAGGCAGTTTAGCTGTTTTGGCCTGCGCCGCCGCACGGACTTTGGCGGCCGCCGCTAGGTTAAACTGGCTCCAGTCGCGTGGGTTTTTTACTTGTAGGAACTGTTCTATGGTGTAATTGGCCAGCGCGGAGGTAATGCTGCTCATGCTGTTGGTTAAGATTACCAGACCCAGGTTTTCTTCGGGCACCAGCACGGTGCGGCTGTTCATGCCTTCGTGGCCACCGCCGTGCGATACAATTTTGCGGCCCTGGAAATTATGCAGCATCCAACCCAATCCCGAGCCAGAAAAATAAGTGGTGGGGCTAATTTCCATCGCCTGCGGCGTAACCGGGAAAGCGTTGTGCATGGTCCACATGGTGTGCGAGGCTTCTTTGGAGAAAATTTGCTTGCCTTGGTACGTGCCTCGGTTTAGTTGCAGCCGCAGCCACTCAGCATCTTGCCGCACGCTGGTGAAAATACCGGCGGCGGGGTTCCAATTATCCCAGGCGGTTTGCACGGCAGGCACCGGTTTTTGGCCCGGCCCGAAACCGTGCGGCGTAACCACATTTTGCAGCCCTTTAAGTTGGTTTACTGATGTGTAAGACCGGTTCATGCCCAGCGGCTCAAAAAAACGCTCCTGGATGAACTGCTCCCAGGTTTTGCCGCTAATGGCTTCAATTACCTCGCCGGCCGCAATGTACATGAGGTTGGAGTAGCCATACCCGGCCCTGAAACCATAGACAGGTTTTAAATATTTAGCCCGCTCCAGAATCTGCCGGCGGCTGTAAGTGGTGTTGTACCAAAGCAAATCTCCGGAGTACGTGGCCAGGCCCACGCGGTGGCTCAGCAAATCGCGGATGGTGAGTTCCTGCGTCACGAAGGGGTCATACAGTTGCAGGTACGGCAGGTAGCGGCTCACTTTATCGTCCCAGCGCAGTTTGCCTTCGTCTACCAAAATGGCCAAAGCAGCGGCGGTGTACGCTTTAGAATTAGAGGCAATCCCGAAGAGGGTATGTTCATCTACTTTTCCGCCTTTTTGCGCGTTTAGCACGCCGTAGCCTTTAGAGAAAACTACTTTATCGTCTTTGACGATGGCAATGGCCATACCCGGCACGTTCCAATCTTGCAGTGCCTTTTGGTAGTAGGCGTCTAATTTGTTTAAATCGGCTTGGGCAAAGGATGGCGCAGTGGGCAGCCAAAGCAGAAAGAAAAGCAGAAACAGGGGGGGCAAACGCCGGGCAGAAAGGGTAGATTTCATACGCTAAGAAGTAGTTCTGTCTGGTAAGGTAAACAAATTTGCCGTAAAAATAACTAGCAAACGTTTGGTCGCTTGGTCGGCGTCGGGTTTCCAGAATAATGCTGTAAATTGCAGCCGCAAACAGGCCATCGGCGGAGCCGATGAAATACCAAACCCGCGGGTTTTAGGCCTGTTTTTTTGGAATTAGGGCTAAAACAGCAGGCATGGGGCGCATTATGGCCATTGATTACGGAGTAAAACGGGTGGGCATTGCGGTAACAGATCCGTTGCAGCTTATTGCGTCTCCGCTAGACACCGTGCACAGCCAAAACGTGTTGGCTTTTTTGATTGAATACCGCCAGCACGAAGAACTGGACGTGATTGTGGTAGGTATGCCCGCGCACCTAGACGGGTCTGCAACGGATGCCACGCCGCACGTGGTGGGCTTTACCCGCAAGCTGCAGAAGCAGTTTCCGGACGTAAAAATTTTACATCATGATGAACGCTTTACCTCCCGGATGGCGTTTCAGACCATGATAGACATGGGCCTGGGCAAGAAGGCCCGCGCTAACAAAGCCACTGTTGATAAGATTAGCGCCACCATTATTCTACAGAGTTATTTAGAGAGCAGACAATACCTATGATTTACCCCATTGTTGCCTACGGCGATCTGGTGCTGCGCGCCAGGGCCCAAGACATACCCCAAGATTACCCAGACCTAAACAAGGTGATTGCTGACATGTTTGAAACCATGTACCACGCCCACGGCGTAGGCTTGGCCGCCCCGCAAATAAGCAAAAGCATTCGGCTGTTTGTGATAGATTCTCACCCTTTTATGGAAGAAGACGAAGAAGACAAAGGCGTAAAAAAAGTGTTTTTGAACCCCGTTATTCTGGAAGAAACCGGCGAGGAGTGGGGTTTTGACGAAGGCTGCCTGAGCATTCCAGGCATTCGGGAAGAAGTGTTCCGCCCAGAGCGGGTGCGGATCCGGTATTTTGACCAAGACTGGAAACAGCACGAAGAAGAATTTGACGGCGTTACTGCCCGCGTTATTCAGCACGAATATGACCACATTGAAGGCATCCTTTTCACGGATTATTTGTCTAGTTTAAAGAAACGCCTGATTAAAGGCAAGCTCACTAAAATTTCTAAAGGCGATGTAGACGCCGATTACCGCATGCGGTTTGCGGGCATGGGCAAGCGTTAAATGGCGGTTGCCGTTCATATAAAACCTCACCAGTCTTTTAGGCTGGTGAGGTTTTCTGTTTTAGGGGTGTTTTCTGAAAAAGAGGCCTAAAACAGCTTTGATTTATTTGCTGGCTAGTCATGAGAATGCTGCAATTTTCGGGCATGTCAAATAATAGAAAGGCTCTACTTCTTCTTCCTCAAAATAAAAGAACGTTCTCATAAATAACTGCGGGTTTCTTAAACTTACCACGTTGCGAGGTTGTTAACCACAAGAACAACAACCAAGACATGGAAACTACAGAAAATAACATACCAACTACGGCTACGCCCGATACCAGATCACTCATTCTCAGCGCCTTTATGCACCATATTCTGGAAACCGGAACAGAACCGGCCTCGGTGTATAAGTTTGCCCAAAGCTTGGGCATTACCGAGAGTGAGTTTTATACTTATTTCACCTCTTTCCAGGGCGTGAAAGGCGGTATTTGGGAGCAAGTGTTTGACGAGTCGCTGACCATTATGCATAGCCAAGAGGTCTACCATTCCTACTCGGCTAAAGAAAAATTCCTTTCTTTTTACTACATCTGGATAGAGGTTTTAAAGAAAAACAGAAGCTACCTGCTGGCTTTATATGACGGACAAGCCAGCCTCAAAAAAGCCATGCCCCCTGAGTTGAGAGGCTTCCGCGATAAATTCAAGGCCTTCGCCAAAGGCGTTTTGTTA
>JBBSSO010000278.1:0-3870 GCA_038241905.1 Cytophagales bacterium
CTATTCTAGATGAGATTGAGAAGTTCTTAGGCAAGCCCATTAAGGTGCTGGACATTGAAAAAAGCGAATACAGCGCTACTATAGATTTTTCGGCGGAAGTAAAGCCAGATTTAAAAAGCTTAATGCAAGAAGTAAGCGATTTTGAGAATCAGAAAAAAGGCAAGAAAAAGTTGAAAGGCAAAAAGTAAGCGATTTGCTTAAAAGGTAACTCCTGTTTTAGGCCTGTTTTTTCAAAAACAGGCCTAAAACAGGAGCTTTTGTTTAGCAGAAGAAGAACCCACCCCTGGCCTCTCCGAGGAGGGGAGTTGCTTCGAGAGGCGTTGATGGCTTGGGGTGTGCAGATGGGATTTTAAAGTTTTTAGGGGTCTTATTTAATTTTACTGCACGTGTGCCGCAGATTATTCCACGCATTAAATAAAAGCTATTATAAGTAACAATTACTTTTCCCCAAACACGTATTCCCGATACTCCCCTCTTCAGATGGGTAGGGGTGGGTTTAACATCAAGAGGGGGGTATTGCTAGCATTGCAAGGCTTACCTATCCCCATGCTCCTCCACCCAAATCTCAATTGTCCGAAGCACATTGCCCATATCCTGCTTCACTTCTTCATCAGAAAACCGGAGAAACCGCACGCCCAAGCTCTCCAACCGTTGCTGCCGAAGTGTATCTTCTGCAAAGGCATAGTCATGGCTGGCGCCGTCTACTTAAATCGCTAGTTGCAATTCTTTGCAGGAGAAATCTACAATGAAACTATCCAACGGCTTCTGCCGGTCAAAGTCCAAGCTTAGCAGTTTTTTGTTTTTAAGTTCGTCCCAAAGTAGAATCTCGGACAACGTGCTGTTTTGCCGGAGTTTTTTGGCTAGGTCTTTCAGGTAGGGCTTGTAGAGAATTATGGTGCGGCGCATAGGGCAGGCGTCTTTTTACCCACCCCTAACCCCTCTGAGGAGGGGAATAGTTCACGATATGTTGGCCAAGTCTACGCAAGAGGAGGCAAAAAGTATATTTATCATCGCGATAACCTAATTCTAGTTATGACTTACCCAAAAACGAATGTCAGTCGGTGTTTTTTGCATAGCGGTGGGTTTAAACCCACCGCTATGCAAAAAGGGAAGCGGTTTAATTCCTTTTGAGTAAGCCTTATCTGAATTAAAGCTTGCGGTAAAATCTATCACCCAACGCCCATCAAATATTCTCTATTCTAAATTTCCACGCAAACCCGATACTCCCCTCCTCGGAGGGGCGGGGGTGGGTTCCTCTTCTGCCACAACACTACCCCTTGCTTCTAAAACTTAGTAGCATCTTAAATATTCCCGAAGATTTTACATAGAATACTTACATACCCTTTCTCACTAGCAATCATTTTAATTCCAAAAAGATAAAATACGCCTAAATACATGTGTGTATTTATCGTAATTTATTTTTAGGTTTGCCTAAATTATAATTTAAGCTTTTAAAAATATTATCATGTTCAAACTCTTACTAAGCCTGGTGACTTTCTCTTTCTCCCTCTCTGCTTATGCCCAGCAGATCACTATTTCTGGAAACGTAAGAGACACCCAGACCCGAGAGCCGCTTGGTTTCTGTAGCATTAGCGTACTTCACGCTACGCAGGGAACCATGGCCAACGAAGCAGGAAATTTTTCCTTTAAAATGACGCAGACGGCAGAAAAAACCTATTTGTTGGTTTCTTTTCTGGGTTATCAAACGGATACTATTTTGGTGCAGGCCGGCAAAATTTTTTACCAAGTAAACCTTCGGCCCACGGCCGGAAAAATGACCGAAGTTGTGGTTACCGGTACGCTCAAAGAAATGAGCCGCTTGGAAAGTCCTATTCCGGTGGAGGTGTATAATCCGTCGTTTTTCCGGAAAAACCCTGCGCCCAGTCTATTTGAAGCCGTGGGGCTTATTAACGGCGTGCATCCGCAAATGAACTGCAATGTGTGTAACACCGGCGATATTCACATCAACGGCATGGAAGGTGCTTATACCATGGTGCTGATTGACGGCATGCCCATTGTGAGCAGCTTGTCTAGTGTGTACGGCCTCAGCGGAATTCCCAACAGTTTGGTGGAGCGGATTGAAGTAGTAAAAGGGCCGGCCGCCTCTTTGTACGGTTCTGAAGCCATGGGCGGCATTATTAACGTGATTACCAAGAGCCCGACGAGTGCGCCAAGAGTTAGTGCCGAGGTTTTTGGCTCTACCTGGCAAGAACTCAGCGCTGATTTAGGTGTTGCGTTTAAAGCGGGTGATGCGCGTGGTTTGGCGGGCGTTAATTACTTCCATTACCAACATCCGGTAGATAATAATAACGATAACTTCACCGATCTTACTTTGCAAAAACGCATTTCTGTGTTCAACAAGTGGGAACTGAGCCGCAGCGAAAGCAGGTTGGCCAGTCTGGCCGCGCGTTATGTGTACGAAGACCGCTGGGGCGGGGAAATGAATTATAAAAAGGAGCACCGCGGCACTGATGTGGTGTATGGCGAAAGCATTTATACCAATCGGTGGGAGCTGATTGGCCTGTACCAACTGCCGTTTAAAGAACGCCTGATTACTCAGTTTTCGGTGAACCGACACAAACAAAACTCGTTTTATGGCATTACCTCTTTTAATGCCGATCAATATGTGGGTTTTGGGCAACTGTATTGGGACAAAGAGTTTGGCGCGAAACATAATCTTTTGCTGGGCGCATCTTACCGCTATACGCATTATGATGATAACACGCCCGCCACGAGCCAAGGTGCTTCGGTAACGCCTTTGCCCGGCTTTTTTTTGCAAGATGAATGGATGCTAAATCCCCAAAACAAGCTATTGCTAGGCTACCGCTATGATTATGACCGTCGGCACGGGCACATTCAATCGCCTAGGGTGGCCTATAAAGTCTCTCCCGACCCACACCATACGTTCCGGGCTAGCTTTGGCACAGGTTTCAGGGTTGTGAGTTTGTTTACCGAGGACCATGCTGCTCTCACCGGAGCACGAGAAATAGTAATTGCCGAGGAACTGAAACCAGAACAATCTGTGAATAGCAACGTCAACTACGTGTGGCATGCTACCTTGTCGCCGTTTATGATTAACGTGGAGGTGACGGGATTTTACTCGTATTTCAGCAACAAGATTATAGGCAATTTTGACACAGATCCGCAAAAGATTATTTACGGTAATTTGCGCGGGCATGCGGTTTCTAGAGGCGTTTCTATCAACACGGAGCTGTCTTTTTATAGTCCTTGGAAAGTAACGGCAGGCCTTACGTTTTTAGATGTGTACCAGAAAGAAGGAGAAGGCCTAGAGCCGTTGCAGAAACGCACCCAGCTGCACGCGGCGCGGTGGTCAGGTAATTACCTGGTGAGCTATACGTTTATCAACGGCTTTTCCGCTGATCTCACCGGTACTTGGTCGGGCCCAATGCGGCTTCCTATTTTACCCAATGATTATCGACCAGAATATTCGCCTTGGTTTACCATAGCCAATGTGCAGGTTACCAAAAAAGTAGGGAAAGGATTAGAGGTCTTCGGCGGCGTAAAAAACCTTCTAAATGTAGTGCCCAAAGACCCTATTATGCGCCCGTTTGACCCTTTTAACCAAAACGTAAATGACCCAATTACCAACCCTAACAGCTATACGTTTGACCCCAGTTACAACTACAGTTCTTTGCAAGGCGTTAGAGGATTTCTAGGATTGCGGTATACCTTAGAATAAGGCAAATATTGAAATAACAATCGAGGTGTTTTAGGCCTGTTTTTCCAAAAACAGGCCTAAAACACCTTTATGGAATTATGTGCTGGACATTAAAAGAACTCAGTGAAACGAGCTCAAACAATCCAATCAGACGCACAGGTTGTCTTGCAGTTTAAATAATATGTTAAATA
>JBBSSO010000279.1:0-3861 GCA_038241905.1 Cytophagales bacterium
AGATGCGCTGGGCGGCGTGGTGCATTTTTACACCAAAACCCCCGCGTTGTCGCAGCAAGAGGCCAAACCGGTTGTTTCTGGCAACGCTTTTAGCCGTTATTCCACCGCTAATCAGGAGAAAACGGGGCACGTAGATTTTTCCATCGGCGGCCGCCGATGGGGGAGTTTTTCTAGCGTGACGTATTCAGATTTTGATGACCTACGGCAGGGTGCAAACAGAAATCCGTTTTATGGCTCTTGGGGATTGCGTCCGTTTTACGCCATCCGGCAGAACGGGCAAGACGTAAAAGTGGCCAATAGCAACCCAAACGTGCAGAAATTTAGTGGCTACCAGCAATTTGATGCGCTGCAGAAAATCCTGTTTCAACCCTCGGCGGTTACCTCGCATGTGCTTAATTTGCAATATTCTACTTCTTCAGATATCCCGCGTTATGACCGCCTTTCTGAAACCACTGCCCAAGGGCAATTAAAACACGCCCAGTGGTATTATGGGCCGCAGGAGCGTTTAATGGCGGCTTATTCTTTTACCACGCAGGCCCGCGGCTGGCTAGAAAATCTAAAACTGACGGCAGCGTACCAGCACTTAGAAGAAAGCCGGCACAACCGCCGCTTCGGGCGGCCAATACTAGAAAATCGGTTTGAAAAAGTAGACGTGTATTCGCTTAACATAGATGCCAGCCGAACCTTGGGTCCGCATGAACTTCGCTACGGCTTGGAAGCAACTTATAACGACGTGAACTCCCGCGCCTTCGGTCAAAATGTGGCAACGGGCGTTCAGGAATTAATTGACACCCGCTACCCCAGGGGCGGCTCTTCTATGCAGTCGGCGGCGGGGTACATAACGCATACTTGGCAGGTTTCTCCGCGCTGGATTTTGACGGACGGCGTGCGGTTGAGCCACGTTTCTTTGCGGGCAGATTTTACCGGAGATAAAGCTTTTTTTCCGTTTCCGTTTGATAAAGTAGCTCAAGACAATACCGCGTTTAATGGCAATTTGGGACTGGTTTTTCAGCCGGGCCATAACTGGCGGATGGCGGCCGTGGCTTCTTCGGGGTTTCGAGCGCCTAACGTAGATGATTTGGGCAAAGTGTTTGATTCGGTGGCCGGGCAGTTAGTGGTGCCCAACCCCGATTTGAAACCAGAATACACGTACAACGCGGAAATAACCATCGGGAAAACCATCGCGCAGCGCGTACGCTTAGAAGGCACTGGTTTTTACACGTGGTACCGAGACGCCATTACCACGCAGCCGTTTTTGTTTAGAGGCCAGCCCACGGTAGAATATGCCGGCGAAACCAGCCTTGTAACGGCCAACGTTAACGCCAGCCAAGCCTATTTGTACGGTTTCAGCGGCACGCTCCACGCCGATGTGACTCCCGCCTTCCGGATGACCTCTTCCCTGACGTACACGTACGGCCGAATTAACACGGCGCCCGCCGTTATTCCGCTGGATCACGTGCCGCCGGTGTTTGGGAAAACCAGTTTTTATTTGACGCTGCCCAAGTTTAAATCAGAGTTTTTTGTGCAGTACAACGGCTGGAAACGGCTGGAAGATTACAACCCCACCGGCGAGGATAATTTGCAATACGCAACGCCGCTGGGCGTGCCGGCTTGGTACACGCTCAACCTAAGAACCGCATATCAGGTCCATCCGCGCGTGCAGGTACAGGCGAGTTTGGAGAATATCTTAGACGAATTTTACCGCGTTTACGCCTCCGGCATTAGCGCCCCGGGCCGCAATTTCATGCTCACCGTTAGAGGGAATTTTTAGCGCAGAAGAGATTTCTGTTTTAGGCCTGTTTTTCTAAAAACAGGCCTAAAACAGAACTATGTCAGTCTATGATTTTGCTTACTATTTTTAAACTTCGCTGGGCTGGTTTTTTACTTTTTTAACGGCTTCTTCTTCGCCTTTCACGTCCACGCCATAATCGCCGAGGGTGTCTTCTATATACAGCATTTTTACCAACACCATGGCCAAGGCTACCATCGGCACCGCCAAAAGTAAGCCCCAAATGCCGGCAATCAGGCCCATCACTACTTGGCCCATAATGGTGAGAATGGGCGGCAGGTCAATTACTTTCTTTTGCACCATCGGCGTTAGAACGTAGCCTTCAAGCGATTGCACGGCTATAAAGAAGAAAATAACGGTTACCGCCATGCTGGGCTTCTGCACAAAAGCCAGCAGCACGGCTGGCGCGCTGGCAATGAACGGACCAATGTTGGGAATAAATTCCAAAATACCGGCCAACACACCTAGCAGCAGCGACATCGGCACGCCAATAATCATTAACCCGATGGTTGTGACGATACCAATAATCAGCATAGAAAACAGGGTGCCTTTAAGCCAGCCCCATAACGTATAACGCACCACATGAATTACCTCTGTGGCCCGGGTACGGCGCGAGAAAGGCACCAACCGCACTAGCCCGCGGGTAGTAGACTGCGGCGATGCGGCTACGTAAATGCCAATCACTAAGATAATCAGGAGGTTGGCTAGTATCCCAAACGTAGAAGAAAACAGGGAAAAGGCATTGGTCATTAGCGAGTCTTGGCTTTTAACCCATTCTTCTGGCGATGGAATCTGGCCCAACAATTTCTGGCCGTAGGGCAGCGCCGCTATCTGCGCTTTAAGGGAGGCCATTACTTGGGGCAAATCTTGCTGTAACTGATCTGACTGCGAAGATAAACTGGGCCCCAACGCCCACAAGCCCCCTATGAGTACTCCAAAAAAGAGCAGACACGTGAGTACCAACGCCCAGGTATAAGGCATTTTGGTGTGTCGATGGATAAACTGACTAACCCCGTGCAGGAAAATGCCAAACAAGATAGCCGCAAAAAAGACCAAGAAAACCTCAAAAGCCATCCGGAACACGGTGTAAAACAAATACAGCAGTACTACGACCAAGGCGATGGTGAGTACTTTTTTGGGAAAGGAAAAGGGTGAATTATCTGGCGAAGTAGAAAGTGAAGACATAGGCCGATGGTTGATTTTTAGCGCGTGTGCGTTCTTTTACGCAAAAGAACCCAATGCGACCGTCTGCCGGTTGACTCCTATTTAGTGCGGTCACGGACTGAGTTAGGATTAAAAATAGTAAGAAAAGCAGAATCTAACGCAACTATTTAGGCTAAGAACCGATACAATAGATTAGCCTCTTGGCAATTTGGCCACCCTCTGGGTACCATGCTAAAGGGCTGAAAGATTAAACGCTTTTATAATTTAACCAATTACTACTATGGAAAACAAAACGAATTCACCTAGCTCGGCCAACGCCGGTGCTACGTCATATGACAAAGATTTCAACAACAACAATCCTACAGGAGCTAACAGAGCCGATGGCAAAGAAGGCATCATGGATACTATCAACAGCACGTTGAGCAACATTCAAGTGCCAGATGCAATTAAAAATATTCAGGTACCCCAAGCCGTGAAGGATTTACAAGTACCCCAAGCGGTAAAAGATTTCGGAACGTCATGTTCACGCAGCTACAACAGCTTGAGCACGACTCAAAAAGTAATTGGTGGCGCTGCCATCGCCTTGGGCGCTACGTATTTAGCGGCGTCTTCTAATAATTGGATGGGCATGGGCAAAAGCAAGTCAACGGCCACCAACGGGTATTCTGACAAATCTGGCAAGAAATCTAAAAATAAGTATTCTTAAGCCAGTTCTAGTAAAGTTTAACTAGATATTTATAAAAAAAGCCATCCTCGGTTTAGAGGATGGCTTTTTTGTGCTTTTAAGGCTAGTTAATTTACCTTCTTTCACGGTTATCTCCGGCTGGCCGGCGGGGTCTGTCATTGCCTTGGGCCGCTCCAGAGGCTTGTTCTGGTCTTCTGCTTCGTTGGCCTTGCCCTCCGCTAGA
>JBBSSO010000280.1:0-3857 GCA_038241905.1 Cytophagales bacterium
ATGATTAACTCTGGACCGGTAAACGTAACAGAGTCTGGCCTAATCTGCACCGGACCGGCAAAGACGTAGCCCGGCTCTATGACTAGCAGGGTGGTATCAATGCCTAACGGAATTTTGCGGGTAGTAAGGCGGTCAAAGTCAAAACTAAGGGTATCTGTCACCACAAAGTTAAGCGTAAGGCCGTCTAGCACGTTGCTGATGGCGGGCCGCAGGGCGTGGCCTGGCAACCGCTTGGCGTATGGAAGTCCGCGGATGGTGAGTTCAGCGGGTTTTACCTGAAACCGGAGGCTTATGAGCAGTAGTTTCCAGCCTCTGCCAGTCACGCTAATGATCACTTCTTCAGGCAAAGGCTTTACCGGTATCAGCTGCTGGTGGTCATAGGCAAACTGAATGGGGTAGGTAATAACGGTAGTGTAGTTCTTGTTGAGGGCGTTAAGCATCCAGAACGTACCGGCCGTAAAAAAACAAAGCAAGACCACCCGCCAGTAATGTTTCTGTTTGGGTGAAAACGGTCCTACTAACCAGAGGAGGGCTTGCTTTGTCTTGTTAAATGGCAAGGGATTTTCTACGCGTTAGAGGTCTCTGATGTAACAGGGTTAATACGGGCAGTGGCATCAACAGCAATGGCAGACTTGTCAAACTTCAGTTTTAGGCCTTTGTCAACTTCTATCCACACTGTATCATCGTCAATGCTCAGCAAACGGCCATGTAGACCGCCAATGGTGACCACGTTCATGCCTCGTTTCAGTTCTTCCCTAAATTTTTTCTGGTCTTTGGTCTTTTTCTGCTGCGGACGAAGCATAAAGAAGTAAAACACCAAAATGATTAATCCAAAGAAAAGGAAATTGGCGTACAGGTTGGTACCCTCGGCGGTGGCTTGTAATAATACGGTTTGCATCAGCTAAATTAAAATTTATAAGCGAACAGGGCCCTCGGAACCGGCCTGGGGCACAGCACCAATAACGTTGGTTCTAATGGTTAATTGATTGACAGATGGTTCTGTGTTAGCGGTAATGGTAATTTGCTTAGACTGCTGCCCAGACCGGCCGGCTGGGTCATATTCTACCTTAATGTTACCCGTTTTGCCTGGAAGAATGGGCTCTTTGGGCCATTCTGGCACCGTACAGCCGCACGTAGCGGTGGCGCTTTCAATTACCAAAGGGGCTTGGCCGGTATTGGTGAACGTAAACGTGTGCTGTACTTTCTTGCTTTGGTTAATGGTCCCGAAATTATGCTCGGTTTCCTTAAACGTCATCACAGACTTGGCGGCGGTGCTGTTCACTGCTTCCTGACCGGCCACGTTGGGGTTAGTAGCCGGGTCGTTGGCAAGAATGGTGGTGGCCGCGGGATCCGTCTGGCCTACGGTGGTCACCTCTTCTGAGGTGGTTTGATTTGATTCGCAACTGGTGGCCCCAAGGGCCCCGGCTACTAACAACATCAGTACAAATTGTTTTTTCATAAAGATTATGCCTTTAATTTCAAGGACAAGTTACAAATTAGAAATGATATGCTGGGCAAATTCTGAAGTAGAAGCTTTTCCGCCCAAGTCTTTGGTACAACAATCTTTGGTTAACAAGGTTTTTTCTAGCGCTGTTTCAATCTGACGCGCTTTGTCATGCAGGCCCATGTGGTCTAACATCATCAACGCAGACCGAAGCATAGCTGTAGGATTGGCCAGGCCTTGACCCGCAATATCTGGGGCCGAGCCGTGCACGGCCTCAAAAATGGCCATATTATCGCCAATGTTGGCGCCAGAAACTACTCCTAAACCGCCCACCAAACCGGCGCAAAGGTCAGAGAGAATGTCCCCGAAAAGGTTGGTGGTCACAATTACGTCAAACTGCTCTGGTTTGCCCACCAGCTGCATGCACATGTTGTCAATAATTTTGTCTTCCCAAACCACGTTCGGGAATTCTTTGGAGACTTGCTCCGCCGCTTCTAAGAAAACGCGGCCCGCCGATTTTAAAATATTGGCTTTGTGAGCGACCGTTACTTTTTTGCGCTTGTTGCGGTCAGCAAACTCAAAGGCAGCTCTCACAATTTTGTAAGAACCTTTCACCGTTACCCGGGCAATGGAATCTGAAATGCCTAAGCGTTCGTCAAAAATCTCTAAACCAGCATACAAGCCTTCGGTATTTTCCCGGAAAAGAACTATATCTACGTTCTCAAAACGGGTTTTTATGCCAGCCGTGGTTTTGGCCGGGCGTACGTTAGCGTACAAATCAAATTTTTGCCTGAGTTGCACATTTACGCTTTTAAATCCTTTGCCCATGGGCGTGGAGATGGGCGCTTTTAAGGCAACTTTATTTTTTTCTAACGATGCTATTAACGAGGCGGGAATTAACTCACCAACGGCATCAAACGTGGTTTGGCCGGCATTTTCTTCTTCCCAGGTAATGGGCACTTGGGCGGCTTGAAAGATCGCCTTTACGGCTTCAGTGATCTCAGGACCTATCCCGTCGCCGGGAATTAGGGTAACGGTTGTCATGGGCGGGGGCTTATATTTCCTTTTTACTGTTAATTTGGTTAATCAGAGAATCTACGTCCTCTAGCAGGCGCTCGGCTTTGTCGCGGGCGTCTTTGATGACGCGCAGTCCTTCGGCCTTGGCCGCAGAACCTTGCTCTTCACGGCCGGCAATGAGCTCATCAGTTAACTCCAATAATTTTGCGCGGTATTTCTCTAGCTGAAAGCTGAGTTTGTCTCTAGTTTCGCGGCCTTTTTCTGGTGCAAACAAAATACCTAAAACGGAGCCCGTGGCTATTCCGGTAGAAAAGGCAAGGATTGCATTTATTTTTTTGCCCATAGTGGTGGTAGTGTTAATAGTTTTATACGATGGTAATTAGTTGGTAGCCCCAAGGCTTTTCTTGCGAGCCATTCCCTCGGCACTACGTATAAAACGCACCTGCGGGTATTTTCTCAAGGTTGGCGGCTCTTGTTTTCGGCCTGTTTTTAGAAAAACAGGCCGAAAACAAGATAAGAAGCCTTCTTGAAAGTACAAACGTAAATCCGTAGAAATTATTTGTTGTCAAGCAATCCGCGGCCCGATTTCCGGATGGCACCGCTGCTTATTAAATCTTGCGACAGCTTGTCTAACACGCCGTTGATAAACTGCTTGCTCTTGGGCGTGCTGTACACTTTAGAAATATCTATGTACTCATTGATGGTCACTTTTACCGGAATGCTCACAAACGTATGCATTTCACAGAGGGCCATTTTTAAGATAATTTTATCCATGAGAGCCACGCGCTCCACGTCCCAATTCTCCACACTATCTGAGATTAGTTTTTCATACTTTTCATCGTATTTCAGGGTCTCAGTGTAGAGGTCTTCAAAAAAAGCTTTGTCGTCTTCCCAACTAGCAGATAAGTCTATCAAAGGCAGGGTTTCATCGGTGGTTTCTTCTACCATTTTAATGGTTTTGTTTACCAGATTCTTCACCACAGATTTATTTTCTACCCAATTGAGGTCTTTTTCTTCAAAGTAAGCCTGCAAGTATTCGCTTTGAAAAATAACGCTTTTAAAGATGTGTTTTAGTAGGTCATGGTCCTGCGCGTAGGTAGTTTCTTCAAGGGCCAGCCAAGCCAAAACTTCCTCATCTTTCTGCAGTTGATGGCGGTAGATATTCTGGATTACGTCGCGGTTGCCGGCCCAGTTAAGGTTACGCCGCATAACGCGTTGTTCGAGAAACGTATTGGCCAGCAGTTTCTGTAAAGCCTTGTTTTGCAGCAAAGGCCGCAGGTTTACGTCGGTGCGTTCAGTATAGCGGGTGGCTGCTTTTTCTTCTTCGCCCTCCACAATGGTCACTAATTCTGGCAGCACCAGAAGCGTGAGCAAGTAGCGGTCATAAATATCTTCG
>JBBSSO010000281.1:0-3853 GCA_038241905.1 Cytophagales bacterium
TAACGACGCGTCTCTATGAAACAAAGAATTCTCTAGTCACATAAAGCCTGTAAATTCAGCCTTCAAAAAGGGTTTTCGTTGCATAATCATTTCTTGCTTCCAGTAACGGTTGCGCTTCGTAGAACCACGTCGTTACAGTGTAACGACGCTACAGGCTGCTTTTTGGGCGGATAGCATTTAACGGCTGTTTTAGGCATGTTTTTCTAAAAACATGCCTAAAACGCGTTCCCAAGAAACAAACATGGCTCGTCTCCCCAAAAGAATTTAAGAAGAAGAAATGTAGCGTCGTTACACTGTAACGACGTGTCTCTATGAAACAAAGAATTCCCTAGTCACATAAACCTGTTCATTCAGCCTCTAAAAAAAGTTTTTGTTGCAAAATTATTTCTTGCTTATGAAGGCGGGTGCGCTTCGTAGAACCACGTCGTTACAATGTAACGACGCTACAGATTGGTTTTTGGATGGACTAGCATTTAGCGTCTGTTTTAGGCCTGTTTTTCAGAAAACAGGCCTAAAACAATTCGGCCCGCTAGAAAGTATCTAGCGGGCCGAACCGTTTTAAAAGCAAGGTGCTGTTATGCGTTGGCAGCAGCTGCAGCAGGCGCAGCTTTGGGCGTGCCCATTTTGGCGGCTTTGGTGGCTACGTTTTTGGCTTTTTTAGGGCGGCTGTTGCCGTAAGAACCTTTGCTAATCTTGCCTTTTTTACTTTTTACATCTCCTTTTCCCATGGTGGTACTGGTTATTGACTTTAAATGAATATACGTTTGAATCTTAGTATTCCGAAAGATACGGTTAGAAAGTTACAAACTTACTGAAATAAGCCGAGGTTTCCAGCGGTGTTTTAGGCCTCTTTTATGAAAAACAGGCCTAAAACACCATCGGGCACCGCCTTTCTAAAAACCAATGCGTATGCGTATCTTTGCGTTTTAGCCTCCGGCCGAAGAAGATCTGCGAAAAAGAATTATTCTGCGGCGGTTATTGTTCTGGAAAGGCTACAAATTCTTATGACAGAAGATCAATTATCACAAGATACTAAACTAGACGCTTTAGACGCCCGCGAGCATATTATTATTAAACGGGCCCGCGTTCATAACTTAAAAAACCTGAGCGTGGCCCTGCCGCGCAACCAGTTTATTGTGGTCACCGGCCTTTCCGGTTCGGGCAAATCGTCGTTGGCGTTTGACACGCTGTACGCCGAGGGGCAACGCATGTACGTGGAAAGCCTTAGTTCTTACGCCCGCCAGTTTTTGGGTCGCATGGACAAGCCCGATGTAGATTACATCCGCGGCATTAGTCCAGCCATTGCCATTGAGCAGAAAGTAAGCATCCGGAACAACCGCTCTACCGTAGGCACCAGTACCGAAATCTACGATTACCTCAAACTGCTTTTCGCGCGAATTGGCAAAACCATATCGCCGGTTTCTGGCAAAGAAGTAAAGAAAGACACCGTTACCAGCGTGGTTGATTTTCTGATGACCTTGCCCGAAGGTACCCGCATTATGATTTTGGCGCCGCTGCACCAAAGCAAAGACCGCAAGCTGAGCAAAGAGCTAGATTTGCTCTTGCAAAAAGGCTACAGCCGGGTGCTGCTAAATGGTGAACCTTTTTTTATTGAAGAATTAGTTGCCGATGGAAAACCCGAGCCCAAAGGCAAAGTATTTGTGCTCATAGACCGCAGCGTTATCAAGCATAACGAGGAAAGCGAAAGCGTGCAAATGCGCCTAGCCGACTCCGTGCAAACCGCTTTCTACGAAGGCCAAGACGAGTGCCACGTAAGAATGGGCGAGGAGACGAAGGTTTTTTCTAACCGTTTTGAGCTAGACGGAATGGTTTTTGAAGAGCCGAGCGTCAATTTCTTCAGCTTCAACAACCCCTACGGCGCCTGCCAAACCTGCGAGGGCTGGGGCAGCGTGCTGGGCATTGACCCAGACTTGGTCATTCCGGATAAAAGCATGACGGTGTATGAAGGAGCCATCGCGCCGTGGCGCACCGAAAAACAGAACGAGTGGCTGCAGCCGTTGCTCAAAAACGGCGTGCGCTTTGATTTCCCCATCCACCGGCCCTACAATGAGCTCACCGAAGAACAGCAAGATTTGCTTTGGGCGGGCAATAAATACTTTAGTGGCCTTACAGATTTTTTCAAGCACATTTCAAAACAAACGCACAAAATTCAATACCGCGTGCTTTTAAGCCGTTACCGCGGCCGCACGTTCTGCCCAGATTGCAAAGGGTCGCGGCTTCGCAAAGACGCCAGCTACGTAAAAGTGGCCGGCAAAAGCATTACAGATTTGGTGCTTATGCCCGTAACCAAAACGCTAGAATTCTTCCAGACGCTAGAATTAAACGCGCATGATTTGGCCGTGGCCGATAGACTAGTAACCGAGGTAACCAACCGCTTGAGTTATTTGACGCGCGTGGGTTTGGGCTATTTAACGCTTAACCGGCTTTCCAACACACTTTCTGGCGGCGAGAGCCAGCGCATTAATTTGGCTACTTCGTTGGGCAGCGCGCTGGTGGGTTCTATGTATATTCTGGATGAACCCAGCATCGGCCTTCATCCCAAAGACGGCGAGCAACTCATTGGCGTGCTGCGCACGTTGCAGCAAATGGGCAATACCGTAATTGTAGTGGAACACGAAGAAGGCATGATGCAAGTAGCCGACCAAGTGCTGGACATTGGCCCCGAGGCGGGTTCTGGCGGCGGAAACCTCATGTTCCAGGGCACGTTCAAAGACCTTTTGAAAAGCGATACTTACACTGGTCGGTACTTAAGCGGGCGGATGGAAGTGCCGGTCCCGGCCCAGCGGCGGCCGTGGCGCAACTGCGTAGAAATTCACGGTGCCCGCGAGAACAACCTCAAAAACGTAACCGTAAAAGTTCCGCTAGGCGTAATGACGGTGGTAACGGGCGTCAGCGGCTCGGGCAAATCTACGCTTATCAAGAAAATTCTGGCCCCGGCGCTCATTAAAAACCTCGGCGGCCACGCCGATGCTACAGGTAAATTTGACAGGCTCACCGGCGACATTAACAAGGTGACGCACGTGGAGTTTGTGGACCAGAATCCCATCGGGAAATCGTCACGCTCTAACCCGGTTACGTACGTGAAAGCCTATGACGCCATCCGGACCATGTACGCCGACCAGCCGCTGGCCAAAGCTCGCGGATTCAAACCATCGCACTTCTCCTTTAACATTGAGGGCGGCCGTTGCGAAGTTTGCCAAGGCGAAGGTCAAGTAAAAATAGAAATGCAGTTCATGGCCGATATTTACCTGACCTGCGAGGCCTGCGAAGGGCAGAAATTCAAGCAAGATATTCTAGATATTCAGTACCAAGACCGCAACATTTCGCAGGTTTTGGAAATGACCATTGATGACAGCTTACTTTTCTTTAAAGACCATCATAAAATTATTGAAAAGCTGAAGCCGCTGCAAGACGTGGGTTTGGGCTACATCCGGTTGGGCCAAAGCAGCAACACGCTCTCCGGCGGCGAAGCGCAGCGCGTAAAACTGGCCTCCTTCCTGACCAAAGGCTCCACGCCGCACAACGGCAACATTCTTTTTATCTTCGATGAACCGAGCACCGGCCTCCATTTCCATGATATTAACAAGCTTTTAACAGCCCTAAACGCACTGATAGAAAACGGTAACACCGTGCTGGTGATT
Organism: Cytophagales bacterium; assembly: GCA_038241905.1. Taxonomy (GTDB): domain Bacteria; phylum Bacteroidota; class Bacteroidia; order Cytophagales; family Hymenobacteraceae; genus Nibribacter. The sequence continues at coordinate 3,663 of JBBSSO010000281.1, forward strand.
GAGCACAACATGGAAATAATAAAGTGCGCCGACTGGATCATTGACCTAGGACCCGAAGGCGGCACCAACGGCGGCCACCTACTCTTTGAAGGCACGCCCGAGAATCTGGTTAAACAAGAAGGCAATGCCACCGGCCAATACCTAACACCGAAGCTGTTGGCGTAGGTCTGTTTAGGCCTGTTTTTCAGAAA
>JBBSSO010000282.1:0-3839 GCA_038241905.1 Cytophagales bacterium
AAAACAGAATCCTTTTAAAAGCAGAAAACCTTCCCAGATTGGGAAGGTTTTCCATTTGATTAAATAACAATTGTAGTTACTGTTGAATATGACTTTCGTCTTGTAGATTAAGCACTTTTCGTATCCCTTTCAACAATGTCTCCAGTTTCAACGTTAAGCTTACTGCTTATTCTCACTTTATCGGTTTCGCTACTGTTGTTTAACCAACTTATAACTTCTTTAACGCGGCTGAACCCGTAAGGTTACAAAACGCTTAAAAATTATAGACTAATTGTTATAAAGCAGAGTTAGCAGAACCTCTTCCGGCTGATGCACCTTTGCTTTTTGCAGCTTTATCTGCGCTATCAGCTGAAGAACCGCTTTGGTTAGTGGCAGCTTCTACATTGCCACCCGTAGGGTTGTTTTCTAAGTGCGATGTGGCTGAAGTGTTAGAACCTGAGTTCACAACTTCTCCATCTTTTCCGCCAGATAACTTGCTCAACAGGCCGCTGGCGCTGGTGGTAAGCGTTTGCAACTGCTCCATGCTCGTCTGAAGCTTAGACTCTAAGTCTGAGCCCAATTTAGAAGCAGATTTTTTCAGGTTATCACGCGTTGTTTCGCCAGTTTCTGGCGCCATTAAAATACCGGCTACTACGCCAGCACTTGCGCCAGCTAATAAAGCAAGAATGATTTTTCCGCTATTGTCTTTCATCGTTTTAGTTTTTTAAGGAATATTGGTCAATAAGATACAAAAGTATCCACACTAGTATAGTGTCTGCCCCATATTAACGGGAAGCAGATTTTTAGGTTATTTGGTTTTTACGCCAAAAATTACCCTTGGTATTTGGTTGAGCCGTCGGCGGTGGTTCCAGTAGAAGCGTCGGCACCTACAGATATGTCTTTCTCGGTGCTGCTAGCATCTCCGGTTAAGCCACTCAACATAGAAGTTAAGCCGCCCAATTTCTCAATATATGTTGAGAGTTGACCGTTAAAACCTTCAGCGGCTTGTCCAGCCATTTTCATTAAACCTTCACGAGAATCTTTCCCGGTGCTTGGTGCCATTAAAATACCAGCAACTACACCAGCAGCGGCTCCTGCGGCGGCGGCAATTAAAATTTTCGAACTGTCGTTTTTCACGCAATGTGAGCTGTCATTTCTCATAAAAATAAATAAAAAAGGTTAAGGTTTGGATGTACATACACCAATAATCTGCGCCTGAAAACTGAATTTTCACGTCGCATATATTACGAGATGTATATATTTAATTCCTTTACGTATTAATCCGTAGGAGGTTAAGCGTTTTGGAGCTGTTTTTGAAAAAACACCCCTAAAACACGACTTCATCATTTTTAATGTCGATATTAATTAACCCAACAAACGCTCCTTATTATGAAAAACCTAATTTACGCATCTTCCATTCTGCTAGCCTTAGCCGGTTTTGGTTGCAAAAGCACTCAAGAACAAATGGCTTGCATAGACCCCGCTAAAATAGACCCTAACGGTATGTGCACCATGCAATATGACCCCGTTTGCGGCTGCGACAACAAAACCTACGGTAACGCTTGCATGGCAGACAAAGCCGGCGTTACCTCTTACACCAAAGGTGCTTGCCCAGAAACAAAATAATTTTAGAGGTTAATAAAAGAGGGCAAATTTATCGCCAAGGGGATTTTGAGCGATGAAATTTTCTCAGCAAACCCTCATCAAAAGGCGGTGAATGAATTGATCTCCAGCTTACCTAGCTATTGGTTTCTAAAGCTGTTTTCGGCCTGTTTTCCCAAAAACACGCCGAAAACAGGACCGCCGCTGAATTACTTTCAGCGGCAGCTTTTCTTTAAATTTTAAGTCGATGGTTATGCTCGTGTAATCGGTCTCGTGTAAACAGCGTGCAAGACTCTCGGCCGAAGGAAGTATGGTGATTACAAAATGTTAAGAGTTGTTGTTTTTTATTTATTTCTTAGAATATCTCTTGTTTCCATAAGCGCGAATCCTAATAGATTAAGTCCTTCCCAATTTTCAATAGTTTCGACTTTAGGGTTGTCGGCTGCTAATCCAATTCCCCAAATATTGTCGATAGGACTAGCTTCTACTAGTACTCTGTCTTTGGTATTAATTAGAAATTCTTGCAAGATTTGGTTCTGCCCAAATTTTTGGAGGCATCCGTTGAAAACTATTTCAAAGCGTTTTTCCTCCCAAACTGAATCGTCAAAGTTCTTTACTTCCCGCCCGAGGGCTTTGGCTGCTCCTGGTGAATTTGCTTTTAATATTTTCCAAAAAGTAACATTATCACCAAAAAGGTGCGCCTTCTGAGCCATCATCAAATGTTCAGCAGTTTTGTAGATTATATCGTCAACCGTAAAAGTCGCTTCCCACCATTGGCTAAAGCAAGAAGCGGTAATTTCTTTTTTGTTTGATTGATGCCCCCAGAAGTAGAGATATTTATACCTATTCCCTTCTTGTATGTTTCTCTTAAGCCATTGAATATTGTACTTCATTATTTTTACAATCACTCATAACAGGATATTCTATCAGTCCCATCGAATTAAAAAGCCAATATCTTATACCAGGGCCAGCAGTTCTTTCGCGCTTTTGAAGGCATTTGCAGAAGGATTGGCGCCGGCTATCATTTGGGCAATTTCCTGCACCCGCTCTTCCTGACTAAGTTTTCTAATGCGGCTAACCGTGCGGTCAGCGCGGTCTTCTTTGTACACAAAATAGTGGGTATCGCCTTGGGCGGCCATTTGGGGCAAATGCGAAATACAAATTAATTGGTGTTTCTTGGACATCTGCTGCATCATGCGGCCCACTTTTACGGCAATCTCGCCGGAAATTCCGGTGTCAATCTCATCAAAAATTATAGTCGGCAGGGCGGTTTTATCAGCCAGCAAGTATTTTACGCATAACATTAACCGCGAAAACTCTCCGCCAGAAGCGGCTTTGCTCAGCGTTTGCGGCGCAGCACCTTTGTTGGCGGTAAACAAAATATTGACCACGTCAATTCCTGTGGGCGCGGGCGCCGATGTTTTGTGATCCACCACCACCCGAGCGTTGGGCATGCCCAGTTCAGAAAGCAACCCGTGCAATTCCAGCTGAAAGGTTTCAAAAAGCCGCGTACGACTAACGGAAAGTTGCTCGGCGCGTTCGGTTACTTCGGCCAAAGCAACTTCCAAAGCTTTTCTGGTCTTATCAATCGCCACATCCAAATTATGAACGCTCCCGACTTTGGTTTCTAAATCGGCCTGAATAGCCAGCAATTCTTGGTTCGTTTTTACTTGATGTTTGCGCTGCAGAGTGTAAATAACATTCAGGCGTTCTTGCAGTTGCTCCGTGCGTTGCGGGTCTGCCTCGGTTTTACGCTCGGCATCCCCCAGCTCGCTGGCAATATCGGCAAGTTCAATCAGGCAACTGTCTAAACGCTCTTTCAAGTCTAAAAAATGGGGTCCAAACTCAGTTACTTGGCCTATTAAATGGCTGGCATCTTTGAGTGCACCAGCCGCATTGTACTCGCTCTCAGTTAAAAACTGTAGGGATTGGCCTATTTTCAGCTTTATTTCTTCCGCATGCTCCAATTGCTTTAAATCGGTCTCGTGCTTTTCTTGTTCATCGGGTAGTAAATTGGCTTCAGTTAACTCATTTAGCAGATACGTATTAAAATCAAGTTCTTTCTGCGACTGCGCCAATTGCGCCGAAAGGTCTTTAAACGTCCGTTCTAGCTGCCGAAAACTTTTGAAAGACTCGCTGTATTGGTTCCGCAAAGGCTCGTTTTGCGCATATAAATCCAGAATATTTAATTGATAGCCTTGGTCGCCCAGCATGAGCGTATCGTGCTGCGAGTGCACGTCCATCAGAAACTCGCCCAC
>JBBSSO010000283.1:0-3835 GCA_038241905.1 Cytophagales bacterium
ATGCCTTCTGCCGCCAAACCATAGGCGTAGGGGCCAAAGTGGACATGTATGAAATGGCAGCTTTGGAAGAGATTATTGCTTACCTGAAGAAAAACGCCACCGACAAGAGCAACCACGGGGTGCTGAGCGCTTGGCGGTTCATCTTTCTGAAGTGGGACCGGGTAGGCGCCTTTATAGGCAAGCAGAAAAGCTTGTCTCAGATCAACAAGAACTTGGTAGAGATATTAGATAAAATACGGAACGGCCATGACAAAAAATCAGCTGCAAAGAATTCCAGAGACCTCTATAAGCAGGGCCTTAAAGAGCAGTAATAGCCTGGAGCTGGCCAAGGCCACCACCGCCCTGAGCCTGCCCAAGATCATGCACCACGAAGCAGAGCGGCAACGCCTAAATGATGAACTAGACACAGCTCTTAACTCCGTCCGATTCTTAGGGGCTTTGGTGACCGAAGGGAAAGCGGACCGTAGCGACTTAGACCAGGCAGTTGCCCAGGTAAAGAAACTGGAAGCGCAGCTGGAGCCTTACCGGCCACTGCTCTCTCTAAGGCAGTTGGCACAGCAAGATGAAAAGGCCACGCTCCAGAGTCTTCAGCTGCTGATCATTAATTTGGTTGACTACTTTGAAAACACCGAGCCTATCTCTATTGCCAACATTCAGGAGATTGCCTTGCTGGTGCTGGCCGAAGGCGGCTGGCTTACCCTAGACGACGTGGCCCTCTGCTTCCGGAACGCCAAAACCGCACGGGGTGGCGCGTTCTACAACCGGCTAGACGGGAGCGTGATCATGCAGTGGTTGCAAAACTACATGGAGGAAAAGCGCAAGATTTGGAGCCTGAAAAGAGATGACCAAGTGTACTGCCATAAATCAGATGCTGGCTACGGCCGGGAGTACACGCGGCCAGTGAGCACCCAGAAACTTGGCGAACTGATCCAGACCAAAGAAGAGGTAAATGCTGCCAGAGAGAAAATAAGCAAAGAGAAAAAGTAAACGATTACGTGTACTACAAAAAACTAATGATTTATGGAAAAAATGTTTGGGGGTTCAAATGGTGAGCAAGAAAATGCTCTAATGACAGCGTTAATAAATGCAGCAGATGGTGAACATAGTCTGTGTGATGAAGAGGCAGTATATGCCTACTTGGAAACAACACCCAAAACAAGTTTTGTAGTTGAGTTAATCCAAGAGCTAAATAAACTTGGTTACAAAATAACTAATGATTTAAACACTAAAAAAATGGAAACCCAAAAATCACAACCGATTACTTGGCAGCAACTGAAAGAGTTTGTTAACTCTATACCTGTCGAAAAATTAAAAAACACAGCTCACATTGTTGTTGAAGATGACGCTTTCTCCAAGCCGCTTTTGGAGCCATACTTTATGGATAAAGACATTTACGTTAATAAGTACGAGAGTGAAGATTTCGGTAACCTAGAAGATTTGAAAGAGGTGCACAATGAAGATTTTAACATCAACAACTATGAATTGATAACCGCAGCAGGGACACCATTTCTGTGGGCTGAGTAATTAAAAACTAATGATTATTCAATCACACTGGGCTGAAAAACTTGAGCCAGCCGATAGATGCAAGGCGACTATTCGGCATAAAACAGAAGGATTTAAAAATCTGATTAATGTGGATGTAATTGTTGTTAGAAACAGGAAGCGTGAAAAGCTGATTGAGGGAGTCCATCTCAATACCCCTTACACGATTCCTTATAATGAACTCAAAGAAATCTAATGATAAATAATTTACATTCATTTGCACATTTACAAGTGAACAATTTTGTACACCGCTAAATTTGCTTTCTATGCTTGAAAGAGCGCAAATAAGCAAAGAGAAAAAGTAAACGCGTTTTAGGCCTGTTTATGCAAAAACAGGCCTAAAACAGAAAAGATTTAAGCAAAACACCTATGCAGTTTGGTAACAAAGTGAGGTTTAAAAAGACAGACTATTTAAGTGAGAAGCTGGAAAGCAAGGAATACTGCTTGGTGGCCTTGGCTCATAACGCCTTTATACTGGTGGAGTGGAAAGACCGGGGCTCCTTTGACTTGCTCCGATTCTCCGGAAGCCCCGAGGTGATGCTGGAGCTACTGCCCGAATCCTGTTTATAGCCTGTTTTTGCCAAACAAGGCCGAAAACAGGAAGGTTAGTATTGAAACGCACAAATTGATACTTTTGAGAAAAAAAGCTATGTCCATTCTTGCAAAAGCATTTGCGGTTACCTTCTTCTTTTTCTCTCTTTTATTTCTTGCTGGGGGAATTTTAGTATTCGATAAAGGTGAGTATTCAGTTTCAATTATATTCTTTATTGTATTGATAATATTAGTATGGGCTGGGGTAAGCCTCTGGAAGTATAAGCCGAAGCAGAAAGTTTCCAAAACCAAAGCACCTGCTGTCGCTAAAGAGGAAGCTAAAAGTTCAGTTGAAACAAAAGAGGAAGGTATTAGCTTGGCAAATGAGGGTGATTATAATTATGAAGCTAGGGAGGAAAGAAGGGTAGCGAACGCAAACTACTTTGCTATGGGTGTCCATAACCGGGCAAAACAGACAATGGAATCAATGGAAATTATCAGCGAAAGCAAAAATTTTGACACTGTGCAAAGCAGGTATCAGTTTGTACAGGAAACCCTAAACGAGTTAAAGGGTTATGCCTATCATCCCAGGTACATACAAGACGTGCAAATTGGGGTGGATTATTACAAGCAACTTTATTATGACAGGCTGCCCACCGATGTCATGATTGCAGGTGTAGTTGACCCAGTAAAATTTGATTTAGAAACTTTCTATTGTGCTTCCCTAGAAAACTGTTACTACAGGTATAGGGAAAGCCAGTTTGTTCAGATATCTGCACTTAAACGGGAGGACGCAAAGAATAAAAGGTTTGCTAAGCTCAATGAAATATTAGGATTAGTGATGAAAGAAATGGCCCAAAACTGCAAGGCAGCTAAGAATTTTAATGAAGTCTACTCACGGCTAGTACAGGCCCAAGATGAACTGAGTAAAAAAATAAATTGACTTTTAAGAAAAACTCCCGTAAGATTGTAGTGCAACATCACCGTAGCGAAAGCTGCAAAACAACTTTCTGGGATTAAAAATATGCTTGGCTGAGGCACGGTGGAAGTCCGTGTACATCTCGCCCTCGGGCGCTGCGGTGTGTTGCACCACAGCCAAGTACTTTTTTCAACTATTTTTCTAAAAGTTATGCAACACACCGCAGAGAAATTGGTCAATGCCGCGAACAAGAGTAGCGGGTTCACCACGGATGGCTCACGAAACGAGCTTCCTATCATTCATCGGGGCGATAATCTCTTAGTAGACGCCCGGCTACTCCACAGACGTTTACAGGTTGAAACCCGATTTAATGACTGGATTATTCGCCGGTTTGAAGAATATGGTTTTGAGGAAGGTGCAGACTTTTACTCAAATTTGAGTAAAAGTACCGGCGGCCGTAAAGCGACTGATTACCATGTTACAATAGACGTAGCCAAAGAGCTGGCGATGGTGGAGCGCAACGACATTGGCCGTTCCATCCGAAAGTATTTTATAGAGGCAGAGAAGAAGACTCGCACCAGCGTTCTACTGGCCGAGACCTCCGGCACATTCGCGGGGCTCATACCCATGATGCATGGCGGCCACAAGACCTACTCCTACACCGACGTGCTCCGCAGACTGGGTTTCAGCACCCGCAGCGGCAGCGCGGGCAAGCGCAAGGAGCGGTTCGGCGCCCATTTCTATAAGCTTTTCGGGCGCAACTTCGTCACCGACGCCTTCGCCAAACACCTAGCCGAGGAGAAGAAGCTGATAGACGCGCGCCTGAGCCTACAGCTGGAGCTC
>JBBSSO010000284.1:0-3830 GCA_038241905.1 Cytophagales bacterium
AGTGCTTTTTGAGCGCACGTTGAGCAGAGCAGTTTTGCAATTGGGCTTCGCCGATGCCATGTGCCAAGTGGTGTATCCTTTTCTGCATAAAATTGGCTTGCTCTGGCAAACGGCCAACATTACGCCCGCCCATGAGCATTTCATGAGCCAACTTATTCGCCAAAAAATGCTGGTGGCGGTAGATGCTCTTCCCATTCCTTCTGCCACTGAAGCACCCAAAATTATTCTGGCCCTGCCCGAGGGAGAACTTCACGAACTTTCCCTTTTGTACGCTCATTATTTGTTCCGCGCAGCGGGTTTTTCTACATTGTATTTGGGCCAACACTTGCCTTTAACAGATCTCATAAAGGCATCTCAGCAATATCAACCCGATTATATTTTTACGTGCTTTACCATCGTCACTTTTAAAAGCACCATTCCAGAATACCTCACTGAATTAACCACAAATGCTTTTGTCAAAAAAGTGCTGGTTTGCGGGGCTTTGTTGCAGCAATACACCGCCCAAGATTTCCCCGAAAAAGTCTGCCTCCTTTCGTCCGTAGGTGATTTACTTTCTTGGTTACAAACTTCCGCTCCCGTAAAAGCTTAGCCTTCACTATCAGGATTATTCGGTAAATGCCTATCCAATTTAATAGTCGGCTGAACCAAGTTTTTCATAGAATAAGTGTTCAAGACTTCCTTTCCATTACCTTTTATTGTCATCCTGAAAGGAACTTGTGAGCGATTTAGGAAAGCGGATAAGTAATTGACAGTACAAAATCCTTTCAATCTTTTCTATATTAAAGAAGAGAAAAAAGTAACTGTCGGCTATTACCTAGAAACTAAGTTCCAATGAATTTGCTCCCACACTGGCGCCTGTTTTCTGTTTTGAGCCTGTTTTTCCAAAAACAGGCTCAAAACAGAAATTCCTTGATCCGTCAGAATTTCTCAATTATTTAACACTTTCATAAGAATTCACTATCCCTCCAAGGATTAAAACTGTCTTTTTTTCGAAATGATTTTTAGGAAGAAGCTTATTAGAAGTCAGCATAAAGTTGCTTTAGATAAGCTAAGGCAGCTTTATCAATATACATTATGATGATATTGAATATTCTTATCTTAAATAAATGCCTACTTCGCTGGACTTATATTAAAACATTACGTAATATTGTTTAATGTTTTTATAGAAACGTTAAACAATATGACTGTACCAGAATTCACCTCCGTAGTAGAAAAGATGGCTCCCGTTCTTCGGCCAGCCGCTTACACCCTTACCCGCGATACTGATGATGCGAAGGATCTGGTGCAGGAAACCCTGATGAAGGCATTCGCTAACCGAGACAAGTTTAGGCCCGGTACCAACATGAAAGCGTGGTTGTACACCATCATGCGCAACACCTTCATCAACCATTACAACAAAATTACCAAGCGCACCAGTCCGCTAGACACTACGGAACATTTCCAGTTTTCGCCGCATGACCAACGCATGACTACGGTTAACCGCGCTTCCGGCGATTTTGCTTTAAATGACATTTATGCCGCCATTGAGCAGCTAGCCGAGGATTTACGGATTCCGTTTATGATGTATTACGTGGGTTACAAATACCAAGAAATTTCTGATCAATTAACTCTGCCCATCGGCACGGTTAAAAACAGAATTCACTTGGCGCGGAAGGCCTTAAAACAAAAACTACACGTGTACGCCTACGGCGATTAAGGAATCTTCATTATACTATTATTAGGAATCCGTAGTAGCACTTCCGAATAATTTAAAATCCGTATATTCACTCGTGAAGCTGTAATCAGCCAAAGGTTTTACTGTGCTCATGCCTATTTTTTTTCTTTTTAATTCCGTATGCCCGCTCCAACACCCCAGAAAGTAATTGTAATTGGCGCTGGTTTTGCGGGTCTGTCAGCGGCGGCAAGTTTGGCGCAGGCAGGTTATGACGTTACATGTCTAGAGAAAAATGAGGGAGCAGGCGGTCGAGCTAGAGTTTTTAAAGCAGAAGGTTTTACGTTTGACATGGGCCCCAGCTGGTATTGGATGCCAGATGTTTTTGACCGTTTTTTCGAGAAATTCGGGAAAACGGTAGCCGATTATTATCAGTTGGTTCGGCTAGATCCTTCTTACCAAGTTCTTTTTGGTGAGAACGATGTGCTAGATGTGCCAGCTAAAATGGCGGAATTAGAGAAAATGTTTGAGGATTTAGAGCCGGGTTCTACCCAAAAGCTCCGCGATTTTCTTAAACAAGCTGCTTATAAATATAAGGTGGGCATGAACCAATTGGTTTACAAACCAAGCCGGTCCCTCACCGAGTTTGTGGATATAAACTTGATGCTGGGCGTTTTGCGCTTAGACGTGTTTCAGTCCATGCACAAACACGTCCGCAAGTACTTTCAGCACCCCAAGCTTGTTCAGTTAATGGAGTTTCCGGTGTTATTTCTGGGCGCTCTGGCCGAAAACACGCCAGCTCTGTACAGCCTCATGAACTACGCAGATTTGGTATTGGGCACTTGGTACCCCAAAGGAGGCATGCACAAAATAGTAGACGGTATGGTGGCCTTGGCGCAGGAGCAAGGCGTTGTTTTCCGGTTGGGCGAGGAAGTTCTCAGTTTCGAGTTCAAGGAGAATTCCATTACCGAAGTAATTACCAGCCAAGGCAGATATACCGCCGACATTGTCATCGGCGGAGCCGATTACCACTTTATAGAAACCAAACTTTTGCCTAACCACCTCCAGACGTATTCCGCTAGTTATTGGGACAAACGCGTAATGGCGCCTTCTTCGCTTATCTTTTATTTGGGCGTAGACAAAAAAATAACCGGCCTACAGCACCACAACCTTTTCTTTGATGAAGATTTTGGCCCGCATGCCGATGAAATCTATACCAACCCCGCCTGGCCTAAAAAACCACTTTTCTACGTTTCTGTGCCTTCCAAAACAGATGATACCGTCGCGCCGGCCGGTAAGGAAAACGTGTTTGTGTTAATTCCGGTTGCTCCAGATTTGGATGACACGCCAGAGACTAGAGAATATTACTACCACTTGGTTATGGAGCGCTTGGAGCGCTTAACGAAACAGGAAATAAGAAGCCATGTGGTGTACAAACGCAGCTACGCGCACCAAGATTTCAAAAACGATTACCACGCTTTTAAAGGCAATGCCTACGGTTTGGCCAACACGCTCATGCAAACGGCCATTTTAAAGCCCAGCCTGAAAAGCAAGAAAGTTAAAAACCTGTTTTACGCCGGCCAATTAACTGTTCCGGGTCCCGGCGTACCACCTTCGTTAATCTCTGGGCAAGTAGTGGCCGTAGAAGTACAGAAAGAATTTGCGCTCCCCAAAACCAACCCGACTGCCGAATGACGCTGCCAACACCCATGCAACTGTTTGATTCTACTACTTTAGAATGCAGCAAGCTAATTACCCATCGGTACAGCACGTCTTTTACCTTGGGTATCAAAACGTTGCACCCCAGGTTTCATGATCCCATTTACGCTATTTATGGATTTGTACGCTTCGCGGATGAGATTGTAGATACTTTTCACGAGCATGATAAAGCCACATTGTTGGCTCGTTTTAAGCAGGAAACGTACCAAGCGCTGGCAGAAGGAATTAGCCTAAATCCGGTGCTGCATGCGTTCCAAATGGTGGTGAATCAGTATAAAATTGACCACGCATTTATTGAAGCCTTTCTGCACAGCATGGCCCTGGATTTGGAAGACCATCTTTACAACAGCAGCCTGTACAAAGAATATATTTACGGCTCCGCAGAAGTAGTTGGCCTGATGTGCTTGCGGGTTTTTTGCGAAGGAGATGACGCCATGTTTGACCGACTCAAAGAGGCAGC
>JBBSSO010000285.1:0-3826 GCA_038241905.1 Cytophagales bacterium
AGCGCCCTAAAGGCAAATACAAGTAGGGAGGAATGCCCGTTTAAAATGAAAAACACGGGGTCAATCAGCCAAAAGTAGTCCCTAAATTGAACCTTCAATATTCCAAATTATAGACTTGCGGATTTAAGGGAATAAGTGAAATGGAAAAGGATATCGGGCTGAAACTGAAACTCTGAAGCTGAAGACTCTGGTTAGTTGACCAACCAAAGCTTTTAGCTTTTCATTTCCAGCGTCCTCTGTTTTAGGCCTGTTTTTCTAAAAACTGGCCCAGAACACCGTAGCGTCGTTACATTGTAACGACGTGTTTCCATGAAACAGAGAAAACCCATCTTCGATAAACCTCCTTCCCAGGCAAAAAAAACATATTTTTATAGCTTGGTTTCTTCCGCCCTCCGCCCTTGTTGGTGTTATCACCAACAAGCCTCAAACCAGTTGAGGTTCTAATATACTACTAAGACTTTTTAGCTACAAGCAAGTAAACCAGAATAAGCAATGGGTTTGAAACGTATACTTGCTTGTTGGTGATAACACCAACAAGGGCTGCGGGGATGTTGGGAATGAGAGAAAAAGTGAAGGTATGAATAAGTGAAATGGAAAAGGATATCGGGCTGATACAAAAACGCTGAAACCGCTGGTTAGTTGACTAGGCTCGTTAACGTTTCAGTTTCAGCGTGCTCTGTTTTAGGCTTGTTTTTCTAAAAACAAGCCCAGAACACCGTAGCGTCGTTACATTGTAACGACGTGTTTCCATGAAACAGAGAAAACCCATCTTCGATAAACCTCCTTCCCAGACAAAAAAAACATATTTTTATAGCTTGGTTTCTTCCGCCCTCCGCCCTTGTTGGTGTTATCCCCAACAAGCCTCAAACCAGTTGAGGTTCTAATATACTACTAATACCTTTTTAGCTGCAAGTAAGTAAACCAGAATGAGCGATGGATTTGAAACGTATACTTGCTTGTTGGTGATAACACCAACAAGGGCTGCTGGGATGCAGGAGAAACTGAGCTGTTTGGATATTTGAAAGTTGCCGTCGCTGCGTAGAACTAAGACGTAACGCCACTACGAGCTTTATAGGTGAAATTAAAAAGACGAAGGTCCGGCTAAATAGTAGCCGGACCTTCGTCTTTTTTAGGATATGTGCTGTTTTGGGCCTGCTTTTCAGAAAACAGGCCCAAAACAGAAATGCTAGAACTTAACTCCGAAGTCTAAGGCAAAGGTGCTGTTCTTTAATTCTATCTTCTTGTCGCCAAATTGTTTTTCGTAATAATCATCTACGTCCGTAAGGCCGTGGTGGTAGGAGAGGCCGCCAAATACTTTGGTGCTCTCGCCCATTTGCCACTCGGCGCCTGCGCCTAACAGGCCATCAAGCTCAAACAAATTAAAGCGTTTGGTAAATTTATCACCATTGTTGTTTACTTTCTCGCCGCCTACTCTGGCGCCCAGCATAGCGTTTACAGAGCCACCTGCCTGAAAATATACGCGCACGTCTGGGGCTACTTCGTTAGTGAACAATTTTAGAGAAATCGGGACTTCTAGGTAGTGCAAGCCCAACTCATCGGTACCCTTTAAACGGGTAGGCGTCGGGTTGTCTAGGGTAGCGGTGGGGGTGTAGTCATATGATACATCGCCGCCCTTAATGTTGTAAATAAGGCCGGTGCTGAATGCGTAATTGGCCCCGAAGAAATAGTCAGCAACTACGCCAAAGCCAATGCCCAGCGAAGAACCTTCGTTCTTAAGGTTGTATTTGCTCTGCGCGATGGTACGCGTGGAAGCTACTGAGGGGCTTACTTTTACCCCAATCTCAACCTGCGCCGAAGCGTTCTGCGCGCCTAAAAATGATATGGCCGTTAGCGCAAGCACGGCAGAAAGACGAATCAACTTCATAGTAAAAGTGGGTATTAAGGATTGTTACTGTAAATTTACCTAAAGATAAAATAAGAAAACAATGAGAAGCTATTTATTGCTACTTTTTACCATAATTTTCCTGCTTGGCTGCCAGAAAGAAACCTGCCAAATGACAGACGAAGTAGCCCAAATTCCGGTAGACCTGCAATTGGAGCGCCTAGAGGAGCAATTCTTTAAGATTACCACCGATGCAGAAATGAAGGCCTTTCTGCAGCAGCACCCTAAATTCGCGAACAGTTTCTTGCAGCAAGCCCAGTATCCGTCGCAGGAAGTGTTGCTGCAAAACCTTTTGCAGCTGGCTACAGATACCAGTATTAAAAAACTGGTGCGCGAGGCAGAAACTACCTTCGGCGATTTTTCAGAACAAAAAGAAAGCTTAGAGAATGCCTTTAAGCACGTTAAATATTATTATCCAGATTTCTACGTGCCCAAAGTTCAGACCTACATATCGGGCTTGAGCCGAGACCTGTACGTGAGCGACAGCTTGGTGGTCTTGGGGTTGGACTTTTTTATTGGCAAAAGTGCTTCTTATCGGCCGCAGGCCCCCCAATATATTTTAAACCGGTACGAAAAAGAATTGATGGTGCCCGCCACGCTGCTGCTAGTTTCTAATAAATTCAACAAAACGGATTTGGTGAACAACGTGATGCTGGAAGAAATGATTGACTACGGCAAGTCTTATTATTTTGTGGAACGCATGATGCCCTGCACGCCAGATTCCTTAATTATTGGTTATTCAAGTCAGGAAATGACCGATGTGCGGTTCAACGAAGCCAAAATATGGGCGCATTTCCTGGAAAAAGGCCTAATTTACGAGCAAAGCCAGTTTATTATTAGAAAGTACATTGGGGAGCGGCCCAACGTGCCTGAAATTGGCGCTAAATGTCCGGGCCGCATCGGGACTTGGGTAGGCTGGCAACTGGTCCGGAAATACATGGAAGCCCACCCAGACGTGACTTTGCCCCAGTTGATGGCCGAGAAAAACGCCCGCAAAATTCTGGAAGGTGCCAAGTACAAGCCTCAGAAAAAATAGAGTTAGATATAAGATTTAAGACACAAGATTTAAGATTTTCTTGTTTAGCTGTTTTAGGCCTGTTTTTGGGAAAACAGGCCTAAAACAGCTAAACCTAATCCGGGCACTATGCACATTGCGCTGTTTCATCAGTACCACCACAACCCGGATTGCCCTGCTACCTGCCGGCATTATACGTTTACGGCTGAGTTGGCCAAGCGCCACCAGGTTACGCTCATTACTTCTAATGCCTGGGAAAATAAACGCCTAACCCATCAGTTTGACTGGGTGCCGCCCGGTGTGGAGTTGGTGTCTATAAAAGTGCCCTACCACAACAAGATGGGCGTTTTGCAACGAATGCACGCGTTTGGGAATTTTGCGTTACAAGCTCTTTACCAAGGTCGGAAAATCAAAAAGCCCGATGTGATTTGGGGCGTTTCTACGCCTTTGACTGCGGCTTGGGCAGCGGCCAAATCTGCCAATTACCACCGCGTGCCGTGGGTGTTTGAGGTGCAAGATTTGTGGCCGGAGTTTCCTGTTCAGATGGGTGCTTTGCCTTTTAAACCGGTTCAGCGGCAGCTTTATCGGCTAGAGAAATCTTTGTACTGTCAAGCGGCTCATGTTATTCCGCTGTCTCCGGATATGGAAACGTATATTCAGAAATTGGGTATTCCATCGCACAAAATAACCACTTTGGTCAACGGCACCGAAATTCCGGAAATTCCCTTTTCTCCGGTACAAAAGGCCACCTTGGCGCAAGAGTTGGGTTTGGCGGGCAAGCAGGTGGTGTTGTATGCGGGTACTTTTGGCCGGGCCAATGATATGCCTTTTCTGTTATAAGCCGCCCGTCGACTGAAAGACCACCCAACCATTCATTTTGTATTTGCGGGTATGGGTTATGATGAACC
>JBBSSO010000286.1:0-3818 GCA_038241905.1 Cytophagales bacterium
TCTGCTCACAGAAAACGCCGCTGCTTACACGTTGCATAATTTAGCGGGCGCCACCATCGCCGAAGGCCAAACCAAAGCCCAGCAGGTAGAATCAGTAAATATTCAAAACCTTCCGGCCGGTTTGTATTTGCTTCGGCTTACGTTCAGCAACAGCCAAACCGTCACACAGAAGCTAGTAGTGCAGCGGTAGTTAATGGCTGTTTTAGGCCTGTTTTTAGAAAAATAGTCCTAAAACAGCAATCAACTATCGTTTAAAAATCAAACTTAAAACGACGCATTTTTAGAAGTTTATAAAATCTCAAACACATCGGCGTCTAAGTGCCAGGGCAGTTGTTGGCGGGTTTCTTCTAGGTGAGTTTTGGTTAAGGTGATGGTGGCTATGGCTTCTTCGTGCTCAAAGTGCGCCAATTCTTCGCCTAGTAAATTGTAGGCCGCTGAGTCGCCGGCGTAGAGGTGGCCGTTGGCATCTTGGCCCACGCGGTTGACGCCAATGCAGTAGGCTTGGTTTTCAATGGCCCGGGCCTTTAACAAGGTTTGCCACGCCAAACGCCGCTTGTTGGGCCAGTTGGCAATGTACAGGAGCACGTCATATTGCAAAGGCGTGTTGCGCGCGAAAACGGGGAAACGCAAATCATAACACACCAGGGGGCAGATTTTCCAGCCGTTGAGGTCCACAATCAGGCGTTCTTGGCCGGGCGTGTAGGCGGCGCACTCGCCAGCCATCCGGAAAAGGTGGCGTTTGTCATAGGTCGCAAACGTGCCGTCGGGGCGCATCCAAATGAGGCGGTTGTAATAATATTCCTGGTCTTTGATGATGAGGCTCCCCATAACAACGGCCCGTTTTTCTTGCGCCATCGCCATCATCCAAGCCACCGTTTCGCCGTCCATTTCTTCTGCCAATTCCGCCGCTTTCATGCTGAAACCGGTGGTGAACATTTCGGGCAGCAAGATAAGATCCGTAGGCGGCAGCTGTTCCATTTTTGCCTGAAACATGGCCCGGTTGGCGGCTGCATCTTGCCAATGTAAATCGACTTGGATAAAGGAAACTCTAAGTTCTGGAGACATGGCTTTGGAAAGAAAAGTTGAAGCAGTAGGTTTGCAAAGAGGAAGTTTAGCCATAAGGGTAACCTTGGCCCGCTCCTCCCGATAAAGGTACATACTAACTAGCACCGCATAAGAATAGAATGGAAACGATAAAGAAAAAAATTGCCATCGACATGGATGAGGTCATGGCTGACCCGATTGATAAGTTTATTAAACTTTACAACACTGATTTCTCTTTGGGATTGACGCTAGAAGACGTGCACGGCAAAGAAGTGCACGACGCCGTGCCCCCCGAGCATTCTGAAAAAATATGGGAATACATCAACGCCGAAGGTTTCTTTAGGGATTTGCCCGTTATTCCGGGGAGCCAAGAAGTGATTAAGGCGCTGATGGACAAGTACGAGGTGTTTATTGTGAGTGCCGGCATGGAGTTCCGTAACTCGCTCATTGATAAGTTTGACTGGCTACACGACCATTTCCCGTTCATCAGTTGGAAAAATTACGTTATCTGCGGCGACAAAAGCATTATTGGAGCAGATATTATGATTGATGACCGGCCCAGAAACCTTCGCACTTTTCCCGGCGAACGTAAATTGCTTTTTACCTCGCCCCACAATGTTAACTTAACTGAGTTTGAACGCGTGAGTACTTGGCAAGAAGTAGGAGAAAAGTTGCTTTAAACGCCTTTCTGTTTTCGGCCTGTTTTTAGAAAAACAGGCCGAAACCGGAAAATTCTTTTTTAGCCACGTATTGAGATTTCTACTATTTCTTGCAACCTAGGAATGACTTCTTGCTCAAGCTAAGGATTGCGCTTAAACCAGACAAAGTTGCGGGGATGCAGAAGAACGTGATTGGTATTATCAAGTTTACAAAGTTTGTTTTCGTGCTGAGGGATGATTTTTAGAGGAACATGAATTCAGTTCAGGCTAACTATTTCCTGACAAAATATGGGGCCACTGCCATCATTTATTCCCATTATTGGGGTTGCTGCATGCCCCTCCTCGTGGAGCGCAGAATTCACCTATCCTTAATGCTTAACAACAGCAGAGTTTGGTTCGTTTTTTATTCATCCCTTAGAGGGTAGAAAATAATAGCTTCACCGGTAACCGATGCATCATCTCCTGACTAAGGTGGAGTTACCCTAAGGGTTACCCTTTCAGTCGCCATGCTAGAGTGTATTAACGATTACTGTTAAGCCTTTAAAACCAATTTTACTCCTGTTTGGCCTTTTTTAAACTAAGGAAAGCGGATGAGAACAACGTGAAGGTTCTAAATAAGACCATTGGTACTGCCGGTATTTATATTTCATTCGGCAAGCGTAGTTTTTGTTTGAGTGCGTGGCCTTTACCTTTGACAAAAATTTCCCAGAAATAGTGGTGTTTCTGCAGAGATATCAGCAAATGAAAGGCTGGCTAGATGATTACTTTCATATGCCTAATAAAACCATATGCCTAATAAAACGGAAGCGCAGTTAATTAAGTTTTGGGGCATAACAGGGGCACCCTTTTCAGAGCGACTAAGCGACTATTAGAACAGTTATATCAAGCCCAACCGATTCCCAAAAAAAAATAGTGTTCCAGATTTTGGGGCCTTTACAAAATAATTTTATATTGTCTTCCGATATCCCTGACACGTTGGTTTTTAGATCTTCACTTTGGTTCTTTCCTTAATCCAGTATCTGCCTTTTGAAACAAGGTTTCATGCAAAAGAAGATGGTTTACAGTTGTTTGACCGCTGTGAACTTCACTTATATTATAAAGTCACCAGATATATATGAGTTTCCTTGACTGATGGAAAGTGCTAGAAATGACAGGGAGTTGCTTAGCAGGCTGAAGGAAGGCGATGAGCGGGCGTTTGAAGAAATCTACCGCCAATACGCTTACCAACTCACCGAGTTCGCCAGTTCAAAGTTGACGTCTATGGCAGAGGCTCAAGATGTGATTCATGATTTGTTCGTGCACATCTGGGCAGAGCGCGCTACGCTGCAAGTCAATGAGTGCCTGAAAAGTTTTCTGTTTGCGGCAGTCCGGTACCGGATCATTGACTACATCCGTAAGAACATGACCCGCAGTAAATATGCGGCCATGGTGCAGACGTTAATGCCCACCCCGGTTTATGAGCTGGAGAAACATTTAGAGGCTAAAGAATTAGGAGAAATTTTGGAAAAAGCTGTGAACGGACTGTCGCCTAGGGTGCAGGAAGTGTACCGCCTAAGCCGACATGAAGATTTGAGCATTGCTGAAATTGCTACACAACTGCACCTCTCTGACCAAACCGTAAAGAACCAATTAGTTACCGCCATCAAACACTTGCGCGGAGCATTGGTGAAAGCCTCTTGCTGGCTGCTGATGGGCATACTTTCTATCTGAGTTCTACAGAGGCGCCTTTTTTTACGTCCTTCTCTAGCCAACTTTTCCTATTAGCGCTGCTTTCTAAGCAGTCCTACCTTTTATTCAAGCAGGTCTGCCCAGAAATCATTTGCCCCTGAGAGGAGACAACATTCTGCTACTTATTTCATCTTTTCGCTCTGAAGCTGTTTAGAGTTTTCAATTAACGCGCTTTGTAAAAGATATAGGTGTCACATTGCTTTCCTGTTTTGGGGCTCGTTTCCTGAAATGAGCCCCAAAACAGGAAAATATTTAACTCTTTCCAGAAATTTCTACTTTTTTTCTGATGCAGCCCCGCCTTCGTTAAGAGCTTGTTTAAGTTTTGATTTTGCCGGCGAAAACAGGAAGCGAAAGGTTCTGACGAAGCGTTTTTTGAGCAACATAGCA
>JBBSSO010000287.1:0-3811 GCA_038241905.1 Cytophagales bacterium
ACCCTGCCCGCACGGACCAGCTGTTGGAAGACCTGAAAGCCTCAACCGTAAGGAAACCATGGGAAGAAAATTACTAACCGAACATATTAACGTTGAAGGCATCCATACCTTTGATGTATACCGCAAAAATGGCGGTTACGCTTCAGTAGAAAAGGCCTTAAAAACCATGACGCCGCAAGAAGTGGTGGAAGAGGTGAAAGCTTCCGGCCTGCGTGGCAGGGGGGGCGCTGGTTTCCCTACGGGGATGAAATGGAGCTTTTTGGCCAAGCCAGAAGATAAACCCCGCTACTTGGTGTGCAACGCAGATGAGTCAGAGCCCGGCACTTTCAAAGACCGGTACCTGATGGAGAAACTGCCCCACCTCTTGATTGAAGGCATGATTACGTCTTCGTTCGCGCTGGGTGCCCGCACTTCTTACATCTACATCCGCGGCGAGTTAATGTACGTGTTGCGCATTCTAGAAAAGGCCATTGCGGAGGCGTATGCCAACGGTTTCTTGGGCGAAAACATTTTGGGCAGCGGCTACAGCTTAGACCTGCACGTGCACCCCGGCGCGGGCGCTTACATTTGCGGCGAGGAAACGGCTTTGCTAGAATCTTTAGAAGGCAAGCGCGGAAACCCACGAAACAAGCCTCCATTTCCGGCGGTTTGGGGCCTTTACGGCTGCCCTACCGTGGTAAACAACGTGGAGTCTATTGCCGCCGTGCCCTGGATTGTGAACAATACTGCCGCCGAGTATGCCAAAATTGGGGTAGGCCGCAGCACCGGAACCAAACTTATATCGGCGGGTGGCAACATCAACAATCCCGGCGTTTACGAGATTGAGTTAGGCTTGCCGGTAGAGGAATTTATTTACTCAGACGAGTATTGTGGCGGAATCTGGAAAGGCCGCGAGATGAAAGCGGTTATTGCCGGCGGCTCATCGGTGCCTATTTTGCCCAAAGATTTAATCATGAAAACCGCCGCTGGCGAAGATAGATTGATGACGTATGAGTCGTTGGCCGATGGCGGTTTTGCGACGGGAACCATGTTGGGCTCGGGCGGATTTTTTGTGCTAGATGACCACGCCTGCGTGGTGCGCCACACCTGGACCCTCGCCCGTTTCTACCACCACGAGTCGTGCGGCCAATGCAGCCCATGCCGAGAAGGAACCGGTTGGTTAGAGAAAGTGCTTCATCGGTTAGAAATTGGCCAAGGCAATATGCGCGACATTGATTTATTGGTGAGCGTAGCCAAGCAAATTGAAGGAAACACCATTTGCCCGTTGGGCGATGCGGCGGCTTGGCCAGTTGCAGCGGCTGTTTTGCACTTTAGAGAAGAGTTTGAATGGCACGTGAAACACCCGGAACAGGCAACTGCCCCGGGCGCAGTTTTCCAGAAAGAAGCATCTGTGTTGGCGTAAAAAAATGCTGTTTTCGGCCTGTTTTTCCAAAAACAGGCCGAAAACGCAAAATTTAAAAGAGTCGCATTTAAGTCAGGTTTCTGAGAAACGCTTTTGCTGGAGAAATCTTGGTAAAATTCACCATGTCGTCATCCTTAAAGGAACTTGTAGGTATTGGATAGTTAACGCTTATCTAGCTAGCCCACAAGGTCCTTTCAGGATGACAGAAGAAGAAAGCGGAAGCAGGATGAAAAACCAATTAATCCCGCTTAGTCCCCCTTTGAAGGGGGTTGGGGGATGAAAAGGATGCTGGAAGAACCGAAAACAAATGCTTCAAGAAAAAGGGTAATGATTCTCGGGAATGCTTGATCTGCAATATTTGATCTGCACGAGTCGTCATCCCCCTACCCCCCTTCAAAGGGAGACGGAATACGTGAAAAAATTTCATCGTATTTCAAAAAATAGAAAGTAAGAACAACTGTTTTCGGCCTGTTTTTAGAAAAACAGGCCGAAAACAGAAATACAAAAACTAGCCATTTGTTGGTGGTCCAAAACCATCGGCAAGCAACAATAAAAAAATGGTAAAAATTACGTTTGATGGCATAGAGGTGGAGGTGGAGGAAGGAAACACCATCCTCAACGCGGCCCGCAAAATTGGCGGCGAAGTGGTGCCCCCAGCCATGTGTTACTACACGTCTTTACAGGGCAGTGGCGGTAAATGCCGCGCTTGTCTGGTAAAGGTGGCGGCCGGTTCAACCAAAGATCCGCGGCCCATGCCCAAGTTGGTGGCCAGCTGCGTAACCCCAGTACAAGAAGGTATGGTGGTAGAAAATACCACCAACCCAGATGTGCTGGCGGCTCGCAAAGGCGTGGTGGAAATGCTGCTAATCAACCACCCGCTAGACTGCCCCATCTGCGACCAGGCTGGCGAGTGCGATTTGCAGAACTTCTCATATGAGCACGGCACTTCCGCCACCCGCTACGAAGAAGAGCGCCGTACCTTTGATAAAAAAGACATTGGGCCGCTTATTCAGCTGCACATGACGCGCTGTATTTTGTGCTACCGCTGCGTGTACACCGCTGACCAGATTACCGACAAACGCGTGCACGGCGTACTGGGCCGCGGCGATGTAGCCGAAATTGGTACCTACATTGAGAACGTGATTGACAATGACTTCTCGGGCAACATGATTGACGTGTGTCCGGTTGGCGCGTTAACCGATAAAACTTGGCGTTTCAAAAACCGGGTGTGGTTCACCAAACCCATGGATGCCCACCGCGATTGCCCAACTTGTTCTGGCAAAGTAGTGCTCTGGACGCGGGGCCAAGATGTGTTGCGCGTAACGGGCCGTAAAGACCAGTTCGGCGAAGTGCATGAATTCATCTGCAACACTTGCCGCTTCGATAAAAAAGAAACCCAAGATTGGACCATTGAAGGCCCTCGGCACATTGACCAAGGCTCGGTAATTTCCGCCAACCATTATGAGTTGCCGGTGCTTAACGTGGACATTGTGTCTAATTTGCCTGGTTCTACCGAAGAAGATTTTAAAGACACTCCTTTCAACCTAGGAAGACAAGTATAATGGAGTCAACAGAACTGATTGTCAAAACACTCATTATCCTCGGGGTTTTCGGGATAACGCTTTTAATTGCCACGTATTCTACCTGGGCAGAGCGCAAAGTCGCCGCGTTTATTCAGGACAGGGTAGGCCCTAACCGGGCGGGTCCGTTTGGTTTAGGTCAGCCGTTGGCCGATGCCGTCAAGCTTTTTTTCAAAGAAGAGTTTGTGCCGGCTAACGCCAATAAATTTCTGTTCATCATGGGTCCGTCGTTGGCTATGTTAACGGCCTGTATGGCTAGTGCGGTCATACCCTTCGGTAATTCCTTTCTGATAGATGGGCAGTATATCGCGGTGCAAGCCATTGAAATTAACATTGGCATTCTCTATATTTTTGGAGTGGTAGCCTTGGGCGTGTACGGTATCATGATTGGCGGCTGGGCCTCTAACAACAAATTCTCTTTGTTGGGCGCTATCCGGGCGGCGGCGCAGAATATTAGCTATGAGCTGGCCATGGGAATGTCTATCATCGCGCTGCTGTTGGTTACGTCTTCTTTGTCTTTAGGCGTTATGGCGCGGCAACAGGGCGCTGATTTATTTGGTATTTCCGGCATGAACTGGAACATCTTTTACCAGCCGTTGGGCTTTCTGATTTTCCTTATTTGCGCCTTCGCAGAAACCAACCGCGTACCGTTTGACTTACCCGAGTGCGAAACCGAATTAATTGGCGGCTACCATACTGAGTACAGTTCCATGGGTATGGGTTTATACCTGTTTGCCGAGTACGTGAACATATTTGTGGCATCGGCCGTTATGGCCACGCTTTATTTTGGCGGCTACAACTTTCCGTTTATGTATGATTTGGGGCTGCC